>DPVA01000157.1 GCA_003529705.1 Gammaproteobacteria bacterium
CGAACTGGACCGTCAGAAAGAGTTATTGCGGCAGGCTACCGAGGAGGTTGAGGCCCAAAAGGAGAAAATTGAAGGGATTTCGCTCAAACTGTCCCGATATCTGCCGGTTCAGTTATACGAGCAGATTTTCAGTGGATCCTTGGACATCCACAAAAAGAGCGAGCGTAAGAAGCTCACTATCTTTTTTTCCGATATTGTCGATTTCACGTCTATCTCAGAGCAGATTGAGGCCGAGGAGATCAGTGAGTTTCTGAGTTTCTACCTTACCGAGATGAGCGCAATCGCTGAAAAATTCGGTGGCACCATCGATAAGTTTATTGGTGATGCCATCATGATCTTCTTTGGTGATCCGAAAACAGAGGGCGACGTACAGGATGCCAAGAACTGCGTTGACATGGCAATAGAGATGCAGATGCGGATCATCACGTTGCAACCTTATATCCGAAAGGAATTTAGTTTCCCTGTGGATCTGAAAATCCGGATCGGCGTTAATACAGGTTTTTGCAATGTGGGGAATTTTGGCAGCGCCAGCCGATTGGATTACACCGCTATCGGCAGAGCCATCAATGTAGCTTCCCGTCTTGAGGCTGAGGCGGAATCCGGTGAAGTACTGGTGTCCGAGAACACGAAAATTCTATTGGAAGATTTCTTTGGGTTTTCTTCCGAACGAGTGATTCATCCGAAGGGTGTCCCTCACCCGGTGAACTGCTATAGCGTTGTCCACGAAAAGGCGCTAAATCGGGAAAGCATTCTGGGAGAGTGTTTCAAACTCGTTATCAACGACGCGAATTTGACCGAAAACGATTTGAACCGGTTAAGGGCGTTTGTCGCGAAATATACTGACCACCCTAAAGCGAAAGAATCAGGTGAACCGTCGGCGTGAATGATGGGGTCGGGAATGCCTAATCAGGCCAGCGTGACGGAACGGGATGAGCGGTGGCTGCGGCAGGCACTAACTCAGGCAGAACGCGCCGCTGTCGAAAATGAGGTACCAGTAGGGGCCGTAGTGGTACTCAATGATGAGATCATCGGTATTGGCCACAATCGGTCTGTGGGGACTCATGACCCAACAGCGCATGCTGAGATTATTGCGCTTCGGGATGCTGGGTGTTACCTCAAGAATTACCGCCTGGCGGGTGCAACCCTGTACGTGACACTTGAGCCATGTTTGATGTGCGCCGGAGCGATCGTCCATGCGCGGGTTCAGCGTGTGGTCTTCGGAGCTTTTGATGAACAAGCCGGGGCGGCGGGAAGTACCGCCAACCTGCTACAGTCTCCGCTCGTGAATCACCAATGCCAGCTAACGGGTGGGATCTTGAAAGATGAATGTGCTGCGGTGTTGGAACAGTTTTTTGCGAAACTGCGGTCAGTCGATCATGAAGAGAGCCGGACGTGTTCGTGACCTGCTTCCTCAAAATCTGCGACCGACCCGCTTTTGCCGGACTCGAGGTCCAGGTCCACCGGTGATAGCGCGGCTGGATTCACTTTTGGAAGGCGCTCCTCTCGGGGGGGAATGCCAAAAAAGTCGCGGTAGCATTTACTAAAGTGTGGTGCAGAAACAAAGCCACAGGCAAAAGCAATGTCGACGATCGACCGGGAACTACGGAGTAACAGCGCCCGGGCACGACGCAGCCGAATCTCGAGATAGTAGCGGGTTGGCACGCACTGCAGATGCTTCTGGAATAACCGCTCCAACTGACGGCGTGAAATACCGACGTGAGTTGCCAGTTCATCGAGCGTCATGGGCTCCTCAATATTAGACTCCATTAGTTCGACCGCCTCCACCAGTTTGGGTTGGCTTGAACCCAACCGCATGCGCAAGGGCATTCGCTGGCGATCCGAACCGTCACGAATTCGCTCACAGAGCATACCCTCGGAAATCCGGTCAGAGAGAGGGCGGCCACGTTCCCCAGCAATGAGGGTCAGCATCATGTCCATCGGTGCAGTTCCGCCAGAGCAGGTGTACCGATCCCGATCCAGTTCAAACAGTCCCGACGATACAACCAAATGAGGGAACTCGTCATGCATGTCGGGGATATTCTCCCAGTGCAGGGTACAACGATAGCCATCAAGAATGCCCGCCCGAGCCAACTGGTAAGTTGCGGTACAGATACCACCGATTGGAACCCCTCTTTTAATGAAGGGTTTGAGTTTCTCGGCCAGAAGCTCGGGGCTGACTGAGTGAAGATCAACTCCAGCGCAAATAAATAGGGCATCGAGAGGTTCTTTGCCACTCAGTTGACGAACAGGGCTTAGGCTGAGCCCGTTACTGGCGAGTCCGGGTTCGCCATCCAAGGTAAATAACGGAAACTGATACAACTCGTTTTCCGCAACGCGATTAGCGGTACGCAACGGTTCCACGGCAGCCGAGAAGGCCATCATCGTGAAGTCTCGAAGCAAGAGAAAACCGAAGCGACGAACTGTCGTCGAGTCGACTTGGTAGCCTGGATTATCCATATCACCCCCTAACCCAATGCGCGGAAATATACCACCATAAAACTCGGTCGCAAACACAGATTTCTTTCCTTCTCAGGTATGCAGATATTTTTAGTAACACCCTAAACAGAGTCTGGTAGCATCAGGTGTGTGTCCTGGCCCACGCTAATGCTATCGAGTTTACTCTGTCGATGACCGAATTCAGGCAAGTCTCACTTGAGGACAAGTACCTTCTTAAGTCGGGATATATCTTTGTCACGGGAATCCAGGCGCTGGTCCGCCTGCCGATGATGCAGAGCGATGCGGACCAACGGTCGGGGCTCCGCACTGCAGGCTACGTTACTGGTTATCGGGGCTCACCTTTGGGCGCCTTGGATCAGCAACTGGTACTCGCCAATAAGCAGCTCGAAGCCCGCAATATTCGGTTTCTTCCTGCTGTCAATGAGGATCTTGCTGCTACAGCTGTTTGGGGCACTCAACAGGCGGGTTGGCGAGGCGACGGTCTCTATGATGGGGTGTTTTCCATGTGGTACGCCAAGGGGCCGGGTGTCGACCGATCCGGAGACCCGTTACGACACGGCAATCTTGCCGGAACAAGCGCCAACGGCGGGGTGCTCATCCTGATGGGAGATGACCATGTCTGTGAGTCTTCGACGACGGCTCATCAGAGTGAATACTCCCTCGTTAATACGTTCATTCCCGTGCTGAATCCAGCGGGTGTGCAGGACATCTTAGATTTTGGCCTGTATGGTTGGTCCCTGTCCCGTTATTCAGGTTGCTGGGTAGGTCTTAAAGGTGTGCATGACACGGTTGAAGCCTCCGCGTCGATCCTTGTCAACCCGGATCGGGTAAAGACTCAGGTTCCAGAAGATTTCCTGATGCCCGAAGCCGGAGTTAATTTCCGTTGGCCCGATACCCCTCAGGCACAGGAAGAGAGGCTGCATCAGTTCAAGTTGCCAGCCGTGACCGCATTCGTTAGACATAACCGTATTGACCATCAGGTACTTGGCGATAAAAGGGCGCCGTGTGGGATTATCTCGACAGGCAAGTCTTATCTCGATGTGAGAAGGGCGCTGCTTGAACTGGGAATAGATGAGGCGCGGGCAATAACATTGGGAGTGAAGCTATACAAGGTAGGCATGCCGTGGCCCCTTGAGCCGGACGGCCTTAAAGAATTTGCAAGAGGTGCCCGTAAACTGATTCTCGTTGAGGAGAAGCGGGGCTTGATGGAGGAACAGGTCCGTAACATCCTGTATGGGGTTACCGATTCCCCCGAGGTCATCGGTAAAACCGACGAAATCGGCGCAGTACTTTTTCAGGCTTATGGCCGGCTAGATCCGGCACAGATCGCTACGGCGATCGGAGATCGGTTGGTCGACATGACTCAGGACGAAGTGTTGATCGAGGCACTAAAGCATCTGCGCGCCCGCGTGCAAAAAGCAGAGCTAAAAGAAGCTCCAATGCGTCGGACCCCTTATTTCTGTGCGGGCTGTCCGCATAATACTTCTACGCTGGTACCAGAGGGGTCCAGGGCGCTCGCCGGGATTGGTTGCCACTACATGGCACAGTGGATGGATCGCGATACCGCGACGTTTACTCAGATGGGGGGAGAAGGGGCGAGTTGGATTGGTGAGAGTCCCTTCAGCAGTACCGAGCATGTTTTTCAGAACATAGGTGACGGCACGTATTTTCATTCCGGGCTTCTTGCGATCCGGGCTTGTGTCGGAGCTCAGGTCAATATCACTTATAAGATTCTCTACAACGATGCGGTCGCAATGACCGGCGGACAGTCGGTGGATGGACCGATGGACGTTATGCGGATCTCGCGTCAGGTGCATGCAGAGGGCGTGTCCAAAATCGCTGTCGTGACCGATGATCCTGAGAAATATCCTTCCAACGCTGACTGGGCACCCGGGGTGACGGTTTATCACCGGGATTTGCTTACGCGCATTCAGCGCCAAATGCGTGAGGTCCCGGGGACTTCGGTAATCATTTATGACCAGACCTGTGCGGCGGAAAAACGCCGACGCCGACGACGTGGTGTGATGGAGACGCCGAATGAACGGTTATTTATTAATGAAGCCGTTTGCGAAGGATGTGGTGATTGTGGTGAGCAGTCGAACTGTGTTGCACTCGTGCCCGTCGAGACCGACCTGGGACGTAAACGGGCAATTGATCAGTCGGCTTGTAATCTCGATTACTCTTGCAATAAAGGGTTTTGCCCCAGCTTCGTGTCTGTGCGCGGTGGGCAAAGGAAGATGCCTTCTCGCGGCGCTGGATCGCTTCCATCCCACACGTCGATTGTCCTCGATCCGGTGGATTCCCGAGTCGAGCGTCCGTACTGCATCACCCTGACCGGTGTGGGTGGCACCGGGGTGGTTACCGTAGGGGCCATTATTGGCATGGCGGCACACGTTGCCAAAATGGGCTGTTCGGTTTTGGATATGGCAGGTCTCGCACAGAAGGGTGGAGCAGTCACCAGCCATATCATTCTGACGGCTGCCCCCGATGAGATCACTGCGACGCATGTAGCCGATGGTGGTGCAGATCTTCTGCTGGGTTGCGATGTGGTTACCGCTGCTGCGCAAGAAACGCGAATGAAACTCAGCCACAAGACAACATCAGTGATCAATACTCACAGGATGATGTCGGGCGAGTTCATTCATGAGCCTGATCAGAAGTTTCCCCTGGATGAATTGCTCGGAGCTATAGGCAGTGTGAGTGGTGAGTTGCGGGCCGTCCCGGCTACCGACCTTGCTCAAAAAGCCTTCGGGGACACGTTGAGTGCCAACATGATCATGTTGGGCTGTGCCTATCAAATGGCAGTTTTACCGATCCCCGGATCGGCTATTGAAAAGGCGATCGAACTCAACGGGCGGGATGTCGATTCCAATATCAACGCCTTCCGGCTGGGTCGTAGGATTGGTTCGGACCCTAAGGTCGTCGACGTCCTGATCGACGGCGGGTCGGGCGACGTCGAGGTTTCCGAGGACGGCTCGGAAGAGGCGTTGTTGAAGCGTCGCGTAGACCTGTTGAGCCGATCCCACGGGCCGCGTAGTGCTGCCAGACTGTCGGCTTGGATTAACACCGCGCGGGAACGTATTGATGTTGAATTTCTGCCTGAACTGATCCCCGTGCTGATTGAAAGCGGCTTCCGGGTACTATATGAAAAAGACGAGTACGAGGTGGCGCGAC
Source organism: Gammaproteobacteria bacterium (assembly GCA_003529705.1). GTDB lineage: Bacteria > Pseudomonadota > Gammaproteobacteria > Arenicellales > UBA868 > UBA868. The sequence goes on from DPVA01000157.1 coordinate 5,632, forward strand.
TCTACAGTCAGCCTCAATTTCGTCGATCCCTGGGCCACGAATTTGAGAGCAACTATACGCTGCGGGTGCATCTCGCGCCTCCGCTGTTATCGCGCAGAGATTCCGAGACCGGTCGTCCCGTTATGCGAAGTTTTGGACCATGGATTTTTGTGGCATTCCGTATTTTGAGTGCTTTAAGGTGGATCCGCGGGAGATGGTGTGACCCATTTCGATTCAGCGAAGAAAGACAACTCCATCGGGAGATACAGGCCGCTTTCGAGGGGACTCTAGATTTACTTGGGGCGCTGCAAGTTACGCAGAAGAACGTCGCCGTAGTCTCGAAGTTAGCGAGATGGCCGATGCAGGTCCGCGGTTATGGTCCAGTCCGTGCAGAAGCGTTCAAGCGAGCCATGCGGGATCGAGAGATGCTCGAGGCTAAAGTGAAGGGAGACACCGGTGATAAGCAGTCGGAAGGAGTATTTCGGTCAGGCGCTGACGGGTTCCAGGATGTTGGGTGAAGTGGCGGACACGGATCACTTTCCAGTGTTTGTTCCGGTTGGTCACATCACTGACCTAATAGATAGCCTGAGGCCGGGTGAGACGCCAGGGACTACTCTTGAAAGCGCTTGAAGTCACACCCTTGGTGGGGCGGTTAAGGCTCAGTATTTCTAGTTAAGAACTGGCGTGGCTGAACTCGCGTGATGCACGTCATTTACCCGGTATTCTCGCCGGATTCGTTAGTCTTTGGCCGTTGGACCAGCGGTGCCGTGCCTAAGCCGCTTTACGAAAGTATTCTTTGAAAGCGTCGACGGTGGTCTGAATACCGGCTCGATCGATATCCAGATGGGTCACTAGACGTACCGGGTTCTCGTCCGCGGTGATCAGTATCCCGCGACCGCCCATGAATTCAGCCAGACCTTGCAGTTTCGATTCAGACATGGAGACGAAAACCATATTAGTGCGGTCGACATTCTCCTGGACGTCGAGCTCCTCGACTTCTAAGAGGCCATCGGCAAGAAGCAAGGCATTTTCATGATCCTCTGATAGGCGCTCAATATTATGCTCCAGAGCATACAGACCTGCTGCAGCAAGAATTCCCACCTGCCGGGTTCCTCCGCCCAGCATCTTGCGCCACCGGCGTGCCCGTTTTATAAAGTCACTCGACCCGGTCAGTACACTCCCTATCGGCGCACCGAGGCCTTTAGATAAACAGGCGGATACCGAATCGAACATACCGCCGATTGCGCTGGGTGTGATACCGCAACGCACTGCGGCATTAAAAACTCGGGCGCCGTCAAGATGAAATTGCAACTGATGCTCGGTCGCCAGATTCCTGGCGTCGGCCAGATATTGCATCGGGAGCGGGGTGCCAAAGAATGTGTTCTCAAGGCAAAAAAGACGAGTGATCGCGAGGTGAAAATCATCCGGCTTAATTGCGGCGCGAACCGAATCAAGGTCCAAGGTGCCATCAGCCTGGTTCTCAACAGGCTGCGGTTGAACACTCGCCAAAACTGCACCACCACCCCCCTCTTCAAGGTAGGCATGTGCTTTGGCGCCAGCAATATATTCCTCGCCTCGCTGACAGTGCGTAAGGATCGCCAATAGATTCCCCTGGGTACCGCTGGTCACAAACAACCCCGATTCGTGGCCCAACAAATCTGCGGCTTTCGCCTCCAGCTGATTGACTGTTGGGTCGTCGCCGTAGACGTCGTCCCCTACAGGTGCGTCGGCCATGGCTTGGCGCATACCGGATGAGGGACGCGTGACGGTGTCGCTCCGAAAATCAATGGTACTCATGATAGATCAATCATAGGGCTTGCCCATGCCAGCATTGAGCGATAATGTCGCCGTTGAAGATTACCTCAATAGACGCCATTGCGAATTCTCTATAAAGAATCATTTTGCCATAAGCAGTGGAATTCTGTGAAACATGCCCATCCATGGTCTCTGGAGCCACGCGATGGACGACTGTTGGGCAATCAGGACTGAGTGAGCAACGATCAGTATACGGATGACTGAAGAGAAATTAAATGTAGGTGTCGTGGGGGTGGGCTATCTAGGCTCTATCCACGCGCGTATCTATGAAAGAATGCAAAATGTCCGCCTTGTCGGTGTTATGGATACTGACGTCGAGAAGGGAAAACGGGTAGCAAATGAATGTGGTTGCAGTTTTATGCAAAGCGTGGAAGAAATACGGGATAGTGTGGAGGCAGTGAGCGTAGTGGTCCCCACATCCAAACACCGCCAGATTACCGAGCCATTTCTCGAACAAGGCGTTCCGGTTCTTTTGGAAAAGCCGGTCGCCCATACGCTCGCAGATGCACAGGCTATTGTGGATCTGGCCAATCGAGAAGGAACGCTTCTGCACATAGGTCGGCTCGAGAGATTCAATGCGGGAGTGATTAGGCTTGCAGCTGAGCTGGATCGACCACGCTTTATCGAGGTGCATCGACTGGGTGAATTTGTCGCTCGTGCGACCGATGTTGATGTCGTCACGGATTTGATGATCCATGATATCGATATTGTGCTTTCTTTAATCCCGTCGGAACTTCGTTATATCTCTGCGGTTGGAGCGAAGGTAATCACTGATCACGTCGATATCGCCAACGCGCGTTTGGAGTTCGAAAATGGCGCGATTGTCAATGTGACAGCGAGCCGTGTTTCGGCAAGGAAGGTCCGGAGAATCCGGATCTTCGCGGAATCATGTTATTTAGCGCTGAATTTTGAGGATCAGCAGATTGATGTCGCCCGGCCTGGCGTTGTACCGGAAGGGGGCGGATTTGCTCCGATCTTGAACGAGTCAATTCAGGTAACGCATCGGCCACCGCTTGACGCCGAACTTGAGGACTTCGTTGATTGTGTCCGGACGCGCCGTGATCCGGTCGTTGGCGGGGAAGCAGGAGTCCGAGCCTTGCGGATTGCGCACGAGGTGCGGCGCAGAATCGATGACTCCCTGCACTCGCTTTAACCCTGGTGTTGGGCCAAGATCTTAATTCTATTTCGTGTCCATGACAGCCAGAAACCTGCCAAGTGCAGAGCAACGGGTCCTGGCGCTGGCTGGCGTATCGCAATGTGCGATGCTCGCACAAGAACTCGCACGCCGTGGTCACGCACAACCGGAGCCTTTGAGGTGCGCATTAAGCAGTATCCTAATTCTTAACGATATTAATGTTGATACTGCTCTGGGTGGAGTCGAGGGCATCTTCGCCGGATTGCCCGACCTAGGCCGCCAGCAACCGGATCCTGCGGCAGTTGAGAGGTTGCGATATGCAATCGCCTTGATCGATCTTCAAAAACAACTTCGACAGGAAAGGAGGATCCGTGGTGAGTTGCGCGCTCTTCTCGTCAGGCTTCAGGATGACCGCATTGCTGAGGATCCAGTTTCAGCGGAAGCCATTAAAGGCTTTGCTGAGATTTACACCGCGACGTTGAGTACGCTCACTCCGAAAATCCTGGTACGCGGAGAACAGCGACATCTGAAAAATGCAGATATCGTATTGAAGATTCGCGCGGTGTTATTAGCGGGCGTCCGGTCGGCCTATTTGTTCCATGAACACGGTGGGCGTAAATGGCATCTGTTTTTCAGCAGGAAAAAACTGGCTGCAACGGCGAGGATTCTGTTGCAAAATCATTAGCGATCCGCTGGGGTGAGATGCGTCTCAGGTTGCAGTTTTAGGTTCAGGTCTACGGCAGTTTCCGCCACGAGACCCCCAAGGTTATCGAACGTCCTTTCAAAAAAGACGGCATGCCGATCGCGGTGGATGAGAATCACGCTGCTGGCGCGGGTTCCGTATTCCACTCCTTTAACGAAGATCAGATTCTGAACAAGCCGAAGCGGGTTATCGTCTTCGCTTGGATCGGAAGAGACTTCCAAGGGTTGTGCATCCGACAACAACAGAAACAATTCATCTTTCAGGTCTTCTTCAGACAAGGCTGAACTCAGGGTTTCGGAGAATCGTCCTTGCCCGACCCGGGTCTTGGCCCATTGACTCTCCGGTGGACAATTACTCAGAACAAAGACTCCGGAAGTCTCCTGGGTATGCGTTTTGGTTGCGTTGCTGAGGATTGAAATCCGGAAGGGTGTTCCCGCGATTAGGTTGAATCCCCCATATGCGGAATGGTGGGCGAGCGTGCCGGTCGCGACAGCCTCGAGCATGACCTCATGACCCAAAAGGAAGTCCCGGACGATGGTACCGCGCGATTTGGACCCCGGCATGGATGATACGGTCTTTGTGCGGCAATTGGTCAATGCTGCGAAACGGCCCTCTTGGGAAAGGCCCAGCCAGGTACCACCGGCGCTGAGGTCGCGGCCTGCAGCTATAGCTGGGGACGTCCGCCAGCACGCCAATGGCTCGGTAGCGCGCGCGAAGTATTCATCGCGGTTGGCCGCAAGAATCAATGGAAATTCTGGATGAACCCCAAGTGCGACCGCGACAAAACACATATTCGATACGGGTGCCGGTTAAACTCGTTAAGGTAATTTAATCAGACGAGCGGGTGAGCCGCGAAATGCAACTCCGATCCGACCGATCAGTTGTACAGGATCGGAGTCAGTCATCGAGCATACGCGCTCGAGCAATGCACGCTTTTGATTTTTGGGCAGAGACGGAAGGCGGATTTTTACGAGTTCATGACTGATGAGGGCATATTCAAGTTCGGATGCAACCGCGGGAGTGACACCCGAGACCCCGATGGTCACCACGGGTTTCAGGTGATGAGCGAGCGCTCGAAGATGTTTGATTTGTTTTCCGCTCAAGTCCACAGGGTTTTCACAAGGGCAGCCCTTTCCTGGGCACAGCATAACATTGACACCTGATGAGTTCTAAACGCGCTTCTCGAACCAGAAACTGGGCCGAACGGCAACGAAAGGATCCTTATGTTCAAAAGGCCCGGGAAGGGGCGTTCCGCTCCCGGGCGGCGTTCAAACTGCAGCAATTGGATCAGAAGGAAAGGTTACTGCGTCCGGGAATGTCCGTTGTCGATCTCGGCGCTGCTCCGGGAAGTTGGAGCCAGTATGCGGCTTGTCGAGTCGGCCCAACAGGTGTGGTCGTCGCTCTGGATAGGCTCGAGATGAGGGAAATTCCCGGTGTGCATCAGATTATCGGGGATTTTTTCGATCAGAGGATCATCGAGGAGCTCCGCCAGACGCTGGGCGAACGGCCCGTAGACCTTGTTATTTGCGATTTAGCCCCCAACCTGACGGGAGTGTCCACTATTGACCAAACCGCTATGGAACGCCTAGTACTTGCTGCGGTCGAATTCTCGCAGCAGCACCT
>DPVA01000209.1 GCA_003529705.1 Gammaproteobacteria bacterium
GTTGTGGAAAGTGATGACGACGAACCCCAACCCCCGGGGGGAATTCCGAAAGCATCAGACCAACGTCAACAATCTCACAGGCTAGTTTTTGGTGACATCTAGGATAGACCATATCCAGCCCAGTCGCACAGACCGCAATGGTGGAACCGCGGGTATGCAGAGCGCCCCGATGGGCCGCACTGTCAATGCCTAGTGCCAGCCCACTAACGACAGTGGTCTCATGATCGCCGATAGTGCTAGCAAACCTGAAGGCGTTTTCGGAACCAACCGGGGTGGGGTTCCGGCTTCCCACCACCGCAACCGACGGACCTAATAGCAACGATGCTTCGCCTTCACAGTAGAGGATCGCCGGGGGGTTCGCGATCTCCCGAAGGAGTTCCGGGAAAATAGGGTCTGTCAATCCTACAACGTAGCGCCCGGGAGTCGACAGCCAATCGATGTCCTGCTGCAGGCCAACGCGATTCACGAAACTGTCAAGCACTTGGCAGCCGTAAATACATTGCTTCCGCTGGCGCCATGCCGACAGGTCTGCCTTCAGGGCATCAACGGGGTCTGGAAAAAATTTAAGTACCGTACGTTTGACCGACTCGGCCACTGCGGCCCGGCCGATCTGTAGCCATGCCAGACTTCTTTCATCCATGACCGACCCTCCTTGGTCCAGTCAGAGTGATTTATCGACGGTCAGTGACCAATAGCAATCCCTGCCAATCTGGAAAATCGTTGGTCGGTGGGCTCAAACGCCCGGACTGACCACCCGGTCGCCAATATGGACCGTCCTCTCCGCGCTTCGCACCAATGCGTAACTCACTCGATCAAACACACGAATTACCAGGAGTTCTCCCGAATGACCTTCGGGCAAACGGACCAGTTCGGTCTCCTTGCCGGCAAGTTCGTGGCGGCTGGGTACCCGTTCGTCACAACGTAGCATCCGAACGTGGACCGCCTCTCTTACATCTGTGACACGGCAGTTGTCTCCGGCGTGGGCCGGTGAAACAGTCTTTTTCGTCAATAGTATCGTCTGCTCCGGATACCGCGTTGTCAGGAGGTTCCCCGGGCGGATTCCGTCATCGCTACCAACGGAGATAGCGACGAGCGAGTATCCACCGGCACCGCTGGTGCTCCCGAAAGTACTGACCACGTACGCATCCAGCGAAACCCGAGCGGGTGCTGGATAAAGATAGGATGTGCGTAAACGGGTCTTGTGGGAGACTAAATAATCACCAGGAATCGCCTCTTCGGTACTGCTGACCATGGTCAGGGTCGCCACCTCGCCCGGCGCATCAAGCTGGGCAACCCCCACCACGTGGGCCGTGGTCGCTAGGTGTTCCCCGCTGACCGGGTGCACCAGCACGTCACCCCGACGGAATACTGTATATAGACCACTGCCCGAAGGCGGCAAATTCTGCGCCAGGAAACGGCTAAACTGCCCCAAAAGAACATTACCTTCAGGACCTGTTATCACACGGCCAAGTGTCTCTGCGTCCATCTCATCCATCAGCATCGCATCATCCAGAAACGGTGTCAGCACACCGGGCGAAAGCACCAACGGAGGCAAGGTGAGCGGCGTTTCATGGATTGAGGGATTGAGTTTTGTGACCGGCAGCACCCGATACTCCGGCACGGGTTGCCCCTCAAGGATTGACTCCAGATCTGCCACAAGCGTATCGTCCGCCTCGAGTAAGGTCGCCAAACAAAGCGCCGAAAACACAAGACCCGAGTATTGACAAAATTTCAGCCAGAATCCTCGCACGAAACCGTTCTTAGCCAACGAGCGTTTTCGATCTGCAATTCGGATAAAATGAGGCATCATTGAATTCTTCTCAACAGGAACTCACATAAGTCTAGACAACCTGTGGGTCTTATCCAAGAGAACCACGTCACAAAGTTCAAAACTCGGTAAATCTATGGCATTGCTTGATATTCTGGTTTATCCCGACCCACGACTCCGGAATAAAGCCCTCCCGGTTCAAGAAGTCGACAGCGCAATAGGTGGGTTGGTTGATGACATGGCGCAGACCATGTATTCAGCCCCGGGAATTGGATTGGCTGCGACGCAGGTCAACCTCAATAAGCGTATCGTGGTAATCGACACGTCCGAACATCAGGATCAACTCCAGGTCTTCATCAACCCCGTTCTCACCGGTATGGGAGAACAGATCGAAACAGAGGAAGGCTGTCTTTCCGTTCCCGGAGTCATCGTACCCGTAAAGCGGCATTCCGAGGTACAGGTTTCAGCACTTGGTAAAGATGGCAAACCCTTCGAACTGCACGCAACCGGCCTGCTCGCCATCTGTATCCAGCATGAAGTCGACCATCTGGACGGAAAAGTGTTTGTGGATTACCTTTCCCAACTCAAACGTGACCGAATCCGGAAACAGTTGCTCCGTGAGGGGCGCAACTCAGGCAAGGCTCCAGACCAGCGTAAAGAGTCTGTCCCCGCAATCTAAATCCAGTGACCATACGTGCGGTCTTTGCTGGCACTCCGGAATTTGCGGTACCGTCTCTGGAGGCTTTATTGAATTCAGAGGCTGAGGTCATAGCGGTCTACTGCCAGCCGGATCGCCCAGCAGGCCGCGGACAGAAACTGCGCCCCTGTGCCGTCAAATCCAGGGCGATGCGGGATCATCTCAGTATCCGACAACCGACAGATCTAAAGGGTGAATCATCCTATCTCAAAGATCAGGAAGTTGATCTCGCGCTCGTGGTGGCATACGGAATGTTATTGCCTGAGGCCATGCTCGAGGTTCCGAGACTGGGCTGCGTCAACGTCCATGCCTCCCTATTGCCACGCTGGCGAGGTGCTGCGCCGATTCAGCGAGCCATCGAAGCAGGTGACTCCCAAACCGGTGTAACACTGATGTGGATGGATGCTGGCCTTGATACCGGCCCTATCATCGAGGCTCAGCAGGTCCCCATACTCCAGTCAGAGCACAGCCAGTCTCTGCATGACCGACTTGCGACTCTCGGCGCCCAGATGGTCTCGGAATTTCTTGCGGGGCTTTCTGCCGGTCCTATCGTATCTGAACCACAGCCAACAACCGGGGCGACTTATGCCCGAGCGCTGGCGCGGAATGAGTCCTGGCTGGACTGGCAGCGCCCGGCGGAAGAACTAATCCGACAAATATGCGCCTTCAATCCCTGGCCACTGGCTCGATCGCAGCTCGACGGCGTCGACTACCGAATTCATCAAGCGACGCTCGGCCCCACCGAGTTGTCCGCGGTTCCGGGGACCATTACCCAGGCACAGGGTCCGTGCCTTCGGGTACAAACGGGATCGGGCACAGTCGATATTCTGAAACTGCAGCGCCCGGGAGGAAAGGCATTGGACACCAAAACCTTTCTCAACGGCCATCCTATCGCCCCCGGCTCGGTATTCACGCTGCCAGCGGATATTCATGCCAACAGCTGAGGTCTGTGCCGCCGCTGCCCGGATCGTCCATGACGTCACCGCGAAGGGTCGTTCACTCGAAGCGGCAACAACCTCTCACCTACCCAAAGGTGATGTCCACCGAGGAAGTGAAACACGGGAAATTGCCTGGGGGGCGGTTCGGTGGTGGTTCCGATACGACAGGTTGCTGTCTTCCAGGCTCCACCGCCCAATTCGGCGACGGGACCGCATACTGCAATCCCTCATCATCTGTGGTCTCTACCAGCTTGATCATCTGAGAGAGCCAGACTACGCAATCACCTCGGGGACTGTGGATGCGGCAAGCCTGCTGGGAGCCAGCAAAGCTAAAGGCCTTGTCAACGCGGTGTTGCGTGCCCGACTCCGGGATGGCGAAGTTCTCCCGCAGGATGAGGAAACCGACCTGGCAACACCGGGATGGCTGATCAAACTTATTCGCGATACCTGGCCCTACGACTGGCGCGAAATTCTATCCGCCTTCAACGATAAACCGCCGATGACCTTGCGGATTAACCCGCTGAAACGGTCTCGGGACGACTATCTGCGAGTCCTACAAAATCGCGGCATTAAGGCAAGCGCCTGTAATGTGAGTCCCTGGGGCGTGACACTTGAAACGCCGGTCAACGTCGATGAGTTGTTCGGATTTGAAGACGGTACTGTTTCTGTGCAGGATGCCGCGGCCCAGGCGACACCACTGGTATGTGCACCCCGGGACGGGGCACGCGTGCTTGATGCCTGCGCAGCACCTGGCGGAAAAACCACCCACCTGCTGGAGTACTTCCGGCAACTGGGATCATTGGTCGCACTTGATTTGCCAGATCGCTGCGGCACGATTAACGACAATCTGTCGCGACTCGGGCTAAGCGCGAAGGTGATTGCAGCAGACCTCTTCGACGTCGATTCCTGGTGGGACGGCATCCCCTTCGACCTAATTCTGCTGGATGCCCCTTGCAGCGGTACTGGAGTTATTCGGCGACATCCGGACATCCGCCATCACCGTCGGCCCGCCGATATCGCGCACTACGCAGCACAGCAAAAACAGATGCTGCGCCAATTATGGCAAATACTCGCCCCCAAGGGCGAGATGGTATACGTGACCTGTTCAATCCTGATGCAGGAGAACGACGAGCCCATTCGTGATCTTTGCGTAAAGTCCGATGATGTCCAACTCCACCATTATTCCTTACCCGGTGCCATAAGAACCGACTACGGTATGCAGTTCCTGCCGGATTCCAATCAAGATGGCCTTTATTACGCCTCCCTCAGGAAAGTCTGAGAGTCTTTGTGCAAGCGCTTATAATTTGCCCAGTCGGGCCTAGTCTTATGCACGTTTTCTTCAACAGTCTTTTCCCTCGAGTTAGCCGCTTCTGGCTTGCGGTTTTTAGTGTCGGTGTACTGTCGCTTCCCGCAGTACCGGTCATGGCAGATTTCACGGTGAGTGAGGGAAAGTCGGTACTAATTGATAACCAAATAAAAACTTCGGCCCGTCTTAATCTTGATATTAACGGTGAACCGGAAGTCGCGCTGTCTAAAGGTATCGCGTTGACGCTGTTGGTCAAGTCCCACCTCTACCGAGCTAGCCTGGCTTCCTGGCACTTCAAAATCGGTGAGTGGGAAGACCGGCTTCTGCTCGAGCACCACAGCCTGTCAAACCGATACACGCTGACGATCTCGGATAGCAGTATTACTGAAGATTTTGCAACCTTGACAGAGACGCTGGACTTCCTGGGGCAATACACGAAGACTGTTGCCCTGCCAGATGGCGTCAGCGCGAACGATGCTCTGCAAATGCGTCTGCAGGTTTCCCTCAGTCGGAGTGATTTGCCGGGACCCTTAAAACTGGTCGCCCTGTTTCTCAAAGACTGGCGAATCGGTAGCGACTGGGAGCGCTGGAAGGTCACGATTCCGTGAGAAACTCACAGGGGTTTGCCCTGACGCTGACCCTGTCTCTGGCGCTTCTGGGGGCTTCCGTCCTCCTCAGCCAGAGCGCCCAGGACGACGACCTTTTCGGCGATTACTACACCGCACTCATCGTCCTGAATGCAGCCGGGATTGCCATTCTCACGCTGCTCACATTTTTTCAGGTCCGGAGACTGGTCAGCGCGTTCCGCGCCAGAACATTAGGCTCCAGACTGACCCTTCGCTTCATCGGCACCTTTGCCATTCTGGCACTGGTTCCACTGGCCATGGTGTATTACTTCTCTGTCCAGTTTCTTAGCCGAAGTATTGATTCTTGGTTTGATGTGCGAATTGAAAAGGCGCTGGACGACGCACTGCTTCTCGGTCGCAGTACGCTGGAAGCCACCAAGCTCGAAGTCATCCGGCAGGCACGCACTGCCGCACGGCGTATCGAAATTACCACCTCTTCGGTACAGCTCTATAACCTCCTCGACAAACTCCGAGCTAGTGGCGCATTTGACGAAATGAGCTTGCATTCAAGTACCGGCCAGATTCTCGCTTCCAGTAGCAACCTCTCGATATCTCTGGTCCCGGATGCTCCAGGCGAAGACGTGCTGGGCAAGGTTCGGCGTGACGGCGTCTATGCTGAATTCGAACCGACCGATGATGAAGGTCTGCGACTTCGGGTTGCGGTACCTGTATCAGGTCTCAGCGTGAGTTCTCCCTCCCGCGTCCTTCAGATCCTGTACCCGCTCCCCTTACGCTACTCTCGTCTGGGCGAAAGCGTAGAGTCTGCCTCCAAGGAATATGACCGACTACAATACCTGCGTGGACCTTTAACGCTGAGTTTCGTCTTGAGCCTGACGTTAATCAGTCTGATGACGTTATTGATGGCACTGTGGGCATCGATCTATCTCGCCCAGCGAATGCTGGCGCCGCTCCGGGACCTCGCGGAGGGCACTCGGGCGGTATCCCGGGGGGACTATGACAAGATACTGCCTGTGGAAAGCGGTGACGAACTGGGGGTTCTGGTCGATTCATTCAACAGGATGACCCGTGAGATCGGGGCGGCACAGCAGACCGCGCTGGAAAGTCAGCGCTGGGCCGAGTCAGAGCATGCCTATTTGGATACCGTGTTGACGCACCTGTCAGCCGGAGTGCTCTCCTTCGATGGTACCCAGCAGCTGAGAACCTATAACGCGGCAGCTGCGAGAATTCTCGGAACCGATCTCAGGGAGTGTGTGGGCAATCCCATTGAGAATCTGGCGCAGGCCTTACCGGGCGCCGCGGCACTTATCGAGGCAATTGGCCAGGGTATGAAAGAACAAATTCCTGAATGGCAGAAAGAAGTTCGTATCAGTGGTGGTGAGGGTCGTCATATCCTGATCTGCAGTGGTACACGCGTCGATAGTGACGACAAAGATACGGGACATGTTGTGGTCTTCGAGGATGCGACGGAACTGCTCAACGCGCAACGCGATGCCGCGTGGGGTGAAGTTGCACGGAGACTCGCTCATGAAATCAAGAATCCCCTGACCCCGATCCAACTATCTGCGGAACGTATTCGCAACAAGTACCTGTCCACACTAGAACCTGAGCGGCGTGAAACGCTCGACCGCTCCACACGAACCATCGTACAGCAGGTCGACGCGATGAAAACCATGGTGAATGCGTTCTCTGAGTACGCACGTCCGGCTCCACTGCAGCGGGCATCAACGGACCTCAACCAACTCATCAACGACACCGTTGAACTGTTTCGCTCTGGTCAAAACCCGATCAAACTACAAACAGAGCCCGACCCTAGTCTTGGGCGCATTCAGATTGATCCCAACAGTTTTAGTCAGGTCCTGAATAACCTGGTTATCAATGCCCAGGATGCTTTGACTGGCCATGAAGGGATGGTGGTTATCCGCACTGAGCAAGATCGCAGAACCGGCGGTGTCACCATTACCGTCCAGGATAATGGACCGGGATTTGATCCGGACAACATTGACCGTATCTTTGAGCCGTATGTCAGTTCGAAAGAAAACGGCACCGGCCTCGGACTTGCAATCTGCCGGCGTATTATTGAGGAACATGGCGGTACCATCCGCGCCAGCAACCCGCAGCAGGGGGGCGCGGCCGTTATAATTTCACTTCCGCTGCGCCGGCACTAACCGGCTCCGCTAAATACTCTTTCGCACCATGGCCGCTTATTCAGTCCTAGTTGTTGACGACGAGCCCGATATTCGACAAGTTGTCAGCGACATCCTCCAAGACGAGGGATATCATGTCTCGGTTGCAGCAAATGCAGCGGAGGCACGTATCCGCTATGTTGAAGATGCTCCCAACCTAGTGTTGCTGGACATCTGGATGCCGGATACCGATGGCATTGCGCTGCTGCGTGAGTGGCGCGAAGATCAGACTGGCGACCATCCCCCGGTGATCATGATCTCAGGGCATGGCACAGTCGAGACAGCGGTCGAGGCGATTCGAATTGGTGCCTATGACTTTCTTGAAAAACCGCTTTCTACTGCTAAACTTCTGATTACTGTGGAGCGGGGGCTTGAGACCGTCGCTCTTCAGAAGGAGAACCTCACCCTCAAGACACGATTGTCACCGGCTGCGGGTTTCATCGGCCACAGCGAGATGCTGGAAGACCTCAGGCATCTCATTAACCGGATTGCCATCACCGACCAGACTGTAATGATCCGGGGTGAAGCTGGATGTGGAAAAGGCGTGGCAGCGCGATCCCTGCATCAAGCCAGCGGCTCAGCAGCAGGTCCTTTTATCGAGGTTAATCTTGGGGCACTGCCATCGGAAAGTATCGCGCTCGAACTTTTTGGCACTGAACGCGACGGGGTCGTCACCCCTGGCCAACTCGAGCAGGCGAGCGGCGGCAGTCTGGTTCTGGATGAGGTAGGTGACCTTGATATGGATACCCAAACCCAGCTATTAGGTGCGCTCGAGGCCGGCCGATTTTTTCGCCTCGGCGGCACAACACCGCTGGAACCGGCATTTCGGATCCTCGCCACCTCTAATCAGGACCTGGAACAGAAACTCTCCAACAAACTCTTTCGTGAGGATCTCTTTTACCGACTGAGCGCTGTCACGGTTCAGGTTCCCCCCCTTCGGACCCACCGTGAAGATATACCTGATCTAATTAATCACTACGTTCAACTGATTACGGACAGTCAGCATTTACCCTTTCGCCGCTTTTCCACTTCGTCGGTGAATTATCTGCGCAACCGTCCGTGGCCGGGAAACGTTCGTGAACTGATTAACTTTATCCATCGAATTCTGTTGACGACAACGTCGGAAGTCATCGAGGCCGAAGAGACGCGGGAGGTCATGGGGCAAAGTGCTACCCCTCTCGACGCCGTCGAAGAAAAAAACGCCTGGAGGGACTTCGGCCAGCCCTTAAGATCCGCGCGTGAACACTTTGAGCGGGATTATATGGAATTCCACCTGCTCCAGACCCGCGGCAATATCAGTGAACTCTCGAAACGCGCGGAACTTGAGCGGACCCATCTATACCGCAAACTGAAGGGTCTTGGACTCAACCCCAAGGACGAGAAGTATCGGCAGTGAACCGTCCAGGTTGAGGGGTCTGCGAACATGAAAATCATCATTCTTGGAGCCGGACAGGTCGGCACATCGATGGGCGAAATCCTCTCGCGTGAAGACAATGATGTCACGCTGGTCGATATTGATCCCAAAAAACTCGCCGGACTGCAGGATCGGCTCGATATCCGGACGGTAGCGGGTGCGGCTTCCTATCCTAGCGTACTTGAGCGTGCGGGTGTTGTTGATGCCGACCTGATTCTCGCGGTTACAGACCAAGACGAGGTCAACATGGCGTCCTGCCAGATCGCCCACTCGCTTTTCAATACCCCCAAGAAAATTGCTCGGATACGGTCGGCGGAGTACCTCTCTCACCCAGGCATCTTCACAGACGATGCCATCCCGATCGACGTCATCATCAGTCCGGAACATATTGTCACCCAGCACATTCTTCACCTGATTGATTATCCCGGAGCCCTTCAGGTGGTCAGTTTTGCCGATGATCGGATACGTCTGGTCGGTGTGCGTGCCAACGCAGACAGTCCGTTAATCGGTCGGGCTTTGAAGGCGCTTCGAGAAGACCTGCCAAATATCGATAGCCGGGTCGCTGCTATTTATCGACAAGATCGCGCAATCGTTCCGAACGGTGATACTTTCATCGAGGCCGGCGATGAAGTGTTTTTCCTCGCCGCCCGCCGGGATATCCAAGCGGTCATGAGTGAACTTTGTGCGGTCAAAAAGCCTGGTCGGCGAATCATGCTCACCGGAGCCGGAAATATCGGTTTACGGCTTGCCGAATCGCTCGAACAGGCGCACTGTCAGGTGAAGCTGGTAGAGCGCGATATGGCCCGCGCCAAAACTGTCGCTGACCTACTGGAACACACTGTCGTGCTTCACGGCGATGCCGCCGATGAGGAACTGATGCAGCAGGAGAATATTGATAATGTCGATGTCTTTTGCTCCCTCACCAACGACGATGAAGCCAACATCCTCTCTGCTATGCTAGCAAAACGTCTGGGTGCCCACCGCACGATGGCGCTGGTAAACCGCTCGGCCTATGTCGACCTGATGTCCAACACTCTGGTAGACGTCGCTATTTCACCCAAGGTCGCCACAGTGGGCGCCCTGCTGACTCACGTACGGCGAGGGGACATGGTTGCAGTTCATTCGCTGCGGCGAGGGGCAGCCGAGGCTATCGAACTCATCGCGCACGGAGACGCCCGCAGTTCAAAAGTGGTTGGTAGGGCAGTGCAGGATGTTGGTCTACCGGAGGGTGCTAGTCTTGGCGCGATTCTCAGGGGAGAAGACGTGGTAATCGCGCATGGCGAAACGGTGATCGAACCGGAAGATCATGTCATTCTTTTCGTAGTGGACAAGGGTTGCATTCGTGACGTTGAGCAACTCTTCCAGGTCGCCGTGACTTTCGTATAGGTAACCATCAAGACGATGCAGTCCTTGGGCGTCCTTCGCATTCTTGGCGTACTGCTGGTCATGTTCAGCACCACGCTGCTACCGCCAGTGCTTATTGCCTTTATCGGCAGTGACGGCGGGCTGCGGCCCTTCCTCGTCGCCTACGCTACCACTCTGGTCGCGGGTGGTGCGCTCTGGCTGCCGCTGCGGCAGCAGCAGCGGGAACTCCGAGTCCGTGACGGTTTCCTGATTGTTGTGTTGTTCTGGACGGTCCTCGCACTTTTTGGCGCCTTTCCGCTGCTGCTGTCAGCCGATCTCGACATCAGTGTAACCGATGCCTTGTTTGAGTCCATGTCTGGCCTAACAACAACCGGGGCGACCGTACTGACCGGTCTAGACACGCTGCCACCCTCCATTCTTTACTACCGCCAACAGCTTCAGTGGCTGGGCGGCATGGGCATCATTGTCCTCGCGGTAGCCGTCATGCCAATGCTCGGTGTCGGGGGCATGCAACTTTATCGCGCCGAGACTCCGGGTCCGATGAAAGACGCCAAACTGACGCCGCGGATTACCGAGACAGCTAAGGCGCTCTGGTATATCTATCTGGGTCTGACCGTCAGTTGCGCACTCGCC
>DPVA01000176.1 GCA_003529705.1 Gammaproteobacteria bacterium
TGAAGATTTTCGATCAGAACCGTTGGATTTTGAATGGAGTCTGACCACCTTAATGCATGGAATCGGTGAATCGGATTTGCAGGGCCAATGCAAAAAAGAAACTGAATTTTCTTACTGCGTTGCTCTTGAAGACGAAATCGGTATCACATCTGATTTGAGTCAATTGCATGCTCTTTATGTGAATCTGATTACGAACTATGCCGAGGAGAACGCATACGCCTATACAACCGCCCAGATGGTAGATGCGCTCATTGCCCGTGAGGCTGGCAAAAAGGAATCGCCTGAGGACCAGCAGGAAACTGCTGAGGAACTTAAAGAACGAGTTCGTTCAGAGGAAAAAGACGCATTCGTCGAAAGCTACCACAAGCAGCTTGAAAAGTATGACCACGCTCGAACATTGGTATTCGATGATTGGAAGCGATGGATTGATTCTGACCAACTGGCCAGGAAGCTGGAGCTCAACGACTGTTACTGCGCCGAAGGGTTCAAGGCGGTTGAGCAGGAACTGGCAGATATATTGGATGGCTACGTCAGTTCGGAGAAAGGTAAGGAAGACTCTGAAAATTGGTTAGCTGCTGATGAGGGCGACGCGGGTACGGTTGGGAACATGTTAAAAACCGTCCTGTTCCTCGCATCTGCTACCAACGGCATGACCGAAAAACTGAAAGGCCTGCCCGGCTTTGACTATGGCAGCCTAAAGATCGTGGATAGTATCTTCGATATGCCTGCCTATGTGCAGGTGAGCACCGCCACCGATACTCTGATGCTGGAATTTGCCGCTCCCGCTGCCAAGATGGGCACCTGGGCGAAAGACCCTCAAACTTGGCCGCAGTGGAGAAAGTGGACCAGGGCCGTCCAGCGACGTTATGGCATTGATGTCCACCGACACGGAATAACATTGAATACCGCGGCCGACTTGCTCCACGAGGTCCACCGTAAATCATTGGAAGGGGCCGGCCATAATCTCTCAGAACTTGCAATGACACCCCTGGCCGCCGGAATGGCGGATGCACGTATCAGGGCCTACCTGAACAGGGCACTGATCGACGTATTCCACCTGACCCCGGACTTCAAGGACAACCCCTTTGGCTGGCTTCATACCCGTCTGGACCCGGTAGTTGAAAGCATCAAGCAGAATAGGGGCAAGTTCATCGGCGCCGTGACTTTCTTCCACGCGATTAATCTGGCAAACCTGTTTTCTGGGTTGGATAAGACTCGGAAGGACGTGATGATTGGCGATAGGACAGCTATTGACCGGTGGGGGGCTGTTTTACATGGCCTATGGAGCGTCGGCGAGGGCGTTGTTAATCTCAGTGGAGTATTAGTCAAGGAGGAATATGCCAGAGCCTTGGGGGCAAGTCTCTCTGCGGCTGGTGCCAGGGTTTCGGTGGCTTTTAATGGGCTAAGGTTTGTTAGCAAGGTCGCAGATATTACGGTGAGTCTTGCGAGAATCAGCCTAAAGCCCCTTCCTTACGTCGGTGTCATACTGTCAATAGGTCTGGAAGGCTGGACGAGCCACAAGGCTCTGAACACAGGCCATTACGCAATGGCGTCGCTATCCGGGGTCCAGATTGGGCTGAGTATCGGCATCACTTACCTGGCGTCTTTGGCAGTAGCGGGCGCCGTTACCGGGGCGGGTTTACCCGTTGTGCTTGTGGTGGGTTCAGTACTGGTCGCGATCTCTTTCGTCATCAGTATGGTACAGCTATATATAGCCCGATCTAGGATCGAGGATTTCATTTCACTGTCATTCTGGGGTAACGCGCCTACATTGCGGTACTGGGATGAGCAATCCAGGCCATCAAGCGCAGAGCTTCTGGAAGATAGCCGAACCATTGTTTCTCAGGGTGAGGGTGTCGATGTCAGGCGATATTTCGAAGCGGAACTGGATGGATTCTACTATTTGCTGTTCTCCCCCCTGGTAAAGATAACTGAGTACATGCCCAAGCATTGGGCGGTAACCCAACAGGGTGAGCAGCGAGTTCTATCAGAATTCACCAGTCTCATCGTGTATTTTCCAGGTTACATTGAAGGTAACTGCGCTGTCTCCATCAAGCTTTTCGTGGCTAATAGAAACTGGTTAGTGGAGAACGAGTCGAGGGAAATCACAGATCTGTTTAATAGAACAGCGAGGATAGACTCCACTTCGCAGGGCTTAATGTATCGGTTCACGCACTACAATCACGACAATTGGGAACAGCTCGAAATGCTGATCGAGTATGAGAAAGACGGCAGGAGCGTAACGGGTGAAAACGGGCTTAGAGTCATTCTGGATAACAACGATGTAGAGGAACTGGGTATCGATGAAAGACTTGCCTTTGAAGTGTGATTTTCCGGACACGAACCTGGAACAACAACTGGAAAAGAAGCTGTACCGAACCCACGGAGCGCGGCTTGCTAGTCCGCCGGCACGAAAAGTGAGGGGGGTGTCCGATTCGTCGGAAAAGATGGAGCACAGTTTTGCCTGCATCTGTGAACGTTTCGTGGACATTCGCACTGCCTTAATGTCTCTTCGCTCAGGCTTGCCAGCAATCATCAATATTTTCATGATTATTGTTATGGTATTGGGTTGGGTTATTAGCTTTTTTTATTCAAAAGCACTGTTTGCGATGTTGATTGCTTTTGGGCCAGTCTGGGTGGCCGTCTATGTGTTCGAAATTTTTCTTCCCCTCACGTTGCCCGTCCGGATCGACCGAAAGGAAGGATTTGTTTACGTAGGGCATAGAGGGACGTTCTACCGGATTCCTTGGGACGAATTGGAAGTGACCTTTTCTTACAACTGGCAATATTTAGGCTCCGGGGTTGTATGGGAACGACAGTACTACGCCCACCTTTTTATGCGGGAAAAGCATTACTTTTGTGGAAAGCCCCCAAAGATGCCCCTGCAGCGGAAAAAAATATCTTCCGGTTTTAAAGAAGAACGTATTTACCAGAAATGGAATTTTATTGTCAGGTATTATGATGAAGGAACCACTAGAGAGGACTTCGATAATCTTGCCTGGGTTAATTACGATTTCTATAAAGAGGATCTGAAAAAGAAATCAATTGGGATCAAAATTGTTGAGTGTTTGGGGGTCATTTTATTTGTTCCGAGTATTATTTGGTGGAATTTTACCCCCTTTAAATACAAATGGCCGAAGGAAATTGAAGCCATTTTCGGTAAAGCCAATTACTACTAGCCATTGAAAAGGAATTCGCGGTGTCTGTAAAAATCGCTCTAATGCTCCTCTGCCTTATTCCCCTCTCCACAAACGCCGGCGTCTACAAATGGGTCGATGCCAACGGTCAGACCCATTTCGGGGACCGTCCACCAGCTCAGGCAGCATCAAGTGAAGTTACGGTAAAGGCCGCCCCGGCCAGCGTGGATGCGGGAGCCCGGGAGCGGCATCAGAAGATGACCGAGTTTCTGGAGCAGCAGCAGGAAGAGCGTGAGACGCGGCAGGCTGCCAATGCCAAAGCCGAGGAGAAGGCGGAGAAGCAAGCCGAGCTGTGCAGAAAGCTTCGGGCGCGCCTCAAGTTTCTTGCCAGCGTTTCGACCTTCTACAACATCAACGATCAGGGCGAGCGGATTTATGTCAATGAGGCCGAGAATACCCGTATTCGTGAGGATTTCCGGGAAAAGGTGAGGAGCACCTGCGGAAACGACTAATACGCGGATGCTGACCAGGGGCGGAAAGGAAAGTCTGACCTCTGTAGGAAAAAGCAACTGAGAGCAAAGGAATTGCCATGCCGTTTCGATTGTTCAGCGCCGCGCTGCCGGTGCTGATTTCCCTTCTGTTTTCCCCCGTGGCGGTAGCGAAACAGCCCGAGCTGACACTCGCCAACGTGTATCAAAAGGGCATGCCGCTGGACGGCTACTGGGTCAGTGAAAAGCTCGACGGGGTGCGAGCATACTGGACTGGCGAGCGATTTCTTTCCCGTGGCGGTCATGAGTATCGGGCACCCGGTTGGTTCACCAGAGGGTTTCCGGCACGTCCCCTGGACGGTGAGCTCTGGATGGGGCGGGGCCGTTTTGCGGAATTGTCAGGGGCGGTGCGTCAGGTGGTGCCCGATGACAACGATTGGCGGCGGATTCGGTTCATGGTGTTTGATCTTCCGGATAAGGAGGCAACCTTCGACCAACGTTTGGCCCGGCTGCGTGTATTAATCCAAGAGGTTGAATCACCCTACATGGCGCTTGTCGATCAGCAACGGGCGAGCACCCATGAGAAACTGATGCAGCGTTTGGATAAGATCGTCGACGGCGGCGCAGAGGGTTTGATGTTGAAGCTGGGGTCCAGTCATTACCGAAGTGGGCGCTCCGATGATCTACTGAAAGTAAAACAGTATCAGGATGCCGAAGCGGTGGTTGTTCATCATCTGCCGGGAAAGGGCAAATACGAGGGGCTGATGGGGTCACTGCTGGTGGAGTTGGACGATGGCAGGCGATTCCGGATTGGTACGGGGTTCAGCGATTCCGAGCGAGCGTCTCCTCCGAGACCCGGAACCACGATCACATTCAAGCACTATGGCCTCACAGCCACGGGGCTGCCTCGCTTTGCCAGCTTTCTCCGTATCCGGAATGATGAACCTGCGCGGTAATTGAGCGCACAGGCTCACTGGCGCTTGACGGGGGTCAAGACTGGCAAGCGCAGCTAGCCATACACTGGAATGAGTCAAATACATCTCATCCCCCACAGTCATGGAGACTGCGCGAATGTCCCTCGAAAAACACGATCTGATTCACGAACTGCCGGAATCCAAAGAAGCCATTCATCTTTTGAAAACCAACAGCACTCACTTCGCCAAGCTGTTTGACGAATATCATGAAGTGGACCATGCCGTTCATCGCGTTGAAACGGGCGCTGAAAACACCTCCGATGAGTATCTGGAAAACCTCAAAAAGAAGCGGCTGAATCTGAAGGACCAGTTGTTTGCCATGATTCGCGAGTATGAGGCTTCGGCGGCTAGCTGAGGGCAACCTGCCAGATAATCCAGCATCGGCTGTCAATTGGCCGTAATCCTCCTTGGGGAGACTGTTGATAGGGTATCATCGGTCTCACAAGGAGGAGGTTATGATGTTACGGATCCTTTCGGGGCTGGTGCTGTGCTCGGTACTTTCCCTGGTACAAGCGGCGACCGTTGAAGAGCTCTCCCCGCAATCAATTGCGCTGGCGCCTGAACAGTCGGAGCCCTCGGTCCATCTGGGACCACGGCCTTTCTGGCTGGTTGGTGCAATGGACGACAGTCCGCTCAAAGAGCGCCTGCAAGCCTGCAATACCGACACTGTCGAGAAAACGGATTTCTCCATCGGCCATCGTGGCGCGCCCCTGCAGTTTCCCGAACATACCCGTGAATCCTACATTGCGGCAGCGCGCATGGGTGCGGGTATTCTGGAATGTGATGTCGCCTTCACCAGGGATCGGGAACTGATTTGCCGACATGCCCAGGACGACCTTCATACCACCACCAATATCGTTGCCGTCCCTTCATTGAACGCCAAGTGTACCCAGCCTTTTGTGCCCGCCGATCCTGCCACGGGCACGCCGGCACAGGCCGAGTGTCGCACCAGCGATATCACTCTGGCCGAGTTCAAGTCACTGGAGGGCAAGATGGATGCCCACAACCCAATGGCAACCACGCCGGAGGAATACCTGGCTGGCACCGCAGACTGGCGCACTGATCTCTACTCCAGCCGGGGCACCTTGATGACTCATCAGGAGAGCATCGAGTTGTTCAGGGCTCTGGGCGCGAAGTTCACTCCGGAATTGAAATCACCGGTGGTTGCTATGCCCTTTGA
>DPVA01000136.1 GCA_003529705.1 Gammaproteobacteria bacterium
CGGTGAGGCCGGCGAGCGCCTCCGGACCAAGCAGGGCTGCCACACTGCCGAAACCGAGGGCAATCCCCAAGCCGATACGAAGGGTAAACGGTTCTTCGCGTATGAAAATATGGGCAAGCATTGCAGTAGCCACCGGCATGACCCCCATCAGCACGGCCGCCAGTCCGCTGTCGATGTGAAGTTCTCCCCAACTGATCAGTGAAAAGGGTAAAACGTTGCCGACGAGACCAACAAAGCTGAAAACGGCCCAGGATCGGCCATCACGCGGGAGTCGACGGCCGCCGATGCGAAGCCCGACGTACAGGATGACAGCGGCGATACCCAGGCGAGCACTGGTTAATGTCATTGGACCCACGCTCTCGACACCAACCTTGATAAACATAAATGACGTGCTCCACAACGTCGCAAGGATCAGGAGCAGGACGTAATCTTTTGAGATCCACATCGGTTTCATGATGGCAGAGGTCAGTAGACGAAATGATCCTTGGCGCAGAAAAGGTTAATCTACAGCCTTTCCCGGACACGAATGAGGCTCGGAGGCCGTGCCAGATCCGTTTTCGGCGGCCTTAACCGTTTTGGAATCGGGAGAGGCGCCTTACTCATGCTACAACCCGACCGGGCAGTCTGGACTGGTCCTGGTTTGTGATCATGCCCGCAATACGATACCCCGCCAACTGGGAACGCTCGGATTACCCCCGACTGTACTCGCGACCCATATTGCACTGGATATTGGATGCGAGGCACTTGCTATTGCACTTGCCGATCGGTTCGATTCCGTCCTCGTCATTGCCGGCTTCTCACGACTGGTTGTCGATCTGAATCGGCCGCCCGGACATCCGGCATCCATCCCCCAGATAAGTGACGGCATCGAGATACCCGGTAACCAGGACCTGAGTGAGCGAGAACGCCTGGGGCGAATCGAAGAGATTTTTTCTCCCTATCACAAGGCGGTGTCGACCGAGGTGGGGCGGGCTTGCGACCGGCACCCACAAGTCGCATTGGTATCCATGCACAGTTTTACGCCGCGGATGGATGGGCAAAACAGACCCTGGCACATAGGAATACTGTGGAACCACGATCAGCGACTGAGCCAACCATTGTTGGAAAGCCTGCGCAGGGATTCTGGTTTGTGTGTTGGCGATAACCAGCCTTACGATGCCAGAGCACAACTCGGGTATACCGTCGATACGTTCGCCCATATTAACAGTCTTGCCCAGGTAATGATTGAGGTGCGCCAAGACCTCTTGGAATCTGAGGAAGGAGTTTTGCGATGGGCAGGCCTTCTGTCAGAGCACTTAAAAGGTGCGCTGGCCAACTGGGGGGTGTTGATCGATCGCTAAACCGCTTGCAGCTCAAGCCGACTCCGAGCGGAGCCCGACGCTCTGGCAATCCACCTCGAAGTCGTTTAGGTGCTCAAGATACTCCCGTTTACTTTTGGGCATCGGGACCCGAACGCCAGCCATATAAGAGATCAGGTCTGTACCGTCGTTGAGAAGGCGGCAGCCACGCTGCAACTGAACACGCGCAAGCTCACTGATACCGGCCTGCGGGGTCGGGTGGAAAGCCTTGATTTGTTCCTTGATCGCAACAAACTCAGGCCAGTTACGAAAGAAATCTGGATCACTCTTCATCATTTCACATTCGACTCGGGCTGCTCTGGCGAATTCAAGGACGATCTCCCCGACACCTTGAAAGCTGGGCATGTGTGCGTACACTGCGTGGATACGCTCGGCGATACTGTCAATCGCTTTCATGGTCTGAGAAATTTTTATATAGCGACTTACGTAGTAACTGGCAATGCTATGGGTAAAGACATTGAAGGGCTCACCCCATAGTTCGTCGATGCCCTCATGGCCGCTGGGGTGGCGCACCTGTTTCCCGAGTTCAAGTGCCTCCGCAAAACATTCACTGCACTCGCGCATCAACTCGTTGTCCTGACTGACCGCGATTCCCTGGCTTTCAAGGTCAACGATTCTGGTGAAAATATCGGTTGCCCGGTTAAAAAGTGCGCCTGCAAGCATCGCCGCGTTTACCCGTTTCCGGGCCGGATCCTGCTCGGCTTCGTAACCAGCGCGGGCTGCTTCAGTCTTGTTTCCCGGCGTGTTGATACCGGGTTCAGTATGATGAAAGGTCCGGCGGGTCAGGCTCAGTAATAAGTCGCGTTTGGCCGCGAGAGTTTCTTCTGGTGGCGCGTAATAGCGAATCCAATATCCGTCGTAGAAAATATGGGGTCGTCCGTTGATCTCCTTGCGCGACCCGTTGTTGATATTGGCATTCATACTCTGGCCGGATCAGCTGGCGTCCGAAGCCTGACTTGCGCGCGATTTTACGCCTGTCACGCCGTTCGGCAAACCCACCCCCGCAAGTGTGGGAGTCAGCGCCGGTCGGCCGGTTGCGGTGGCTTTGACCCTGCCTTCAAAGAACACGACAGAAGCAGAGTCAGGATCATCAACTGAATTCAGATTGCGATCAATGTGGATACGGGGTTCATGGGCTCCCGCGGTACGCGCTTTCTCCTGAGCGAGCCGTCTCGCGACTTCCTCCGCTTTAAGGAGCGCCTGCTCAAGATCGTCGAAATCCACAGGGCCATCAGGTGTAAATACGCGGAAGATTCCCTGGACGGGCTGTGTGACGGTCACCTCAGCCCTTTGCACAACGCTGCTCGCAACTGCGCCTACGGCATTAGCGACTGATGAGTATTGAGGCACTGACAAGGGAACATTAAATTTCTGAGCCACCCGGGGGTAATAGAGTTCGGCGGGAGCGCCAACGGCAACCAGTGACCGCGTGGCATCCAGTTGGAGGGAGAAGAGTCCACCATCGACTGCGGTTTTGCCCGAAATCCAGTCACTGAAAAGTCGGGCGGTGCGCTCGCGCTCAGCATGATGGTTCTCGCCCGGGTCGGTGGCGAGGCATGCCGAGACCAGTGCTGCACAAATAGTGTGTACCACATGTTCCTCGACCGCCGCACTCGGACCCTTGGGGTCTTGCTCGCTAAATTTCCCCCAACCGTAGACCTGCCGCATCTGTTTTGCCCAGGTGACGGCGGCAAACTCGGCTGCTTGTACCGACCAGTGATCTGCCTTGCCCAGTACATGCGCGGCATCGGTAGGGGTAAAACCGCTATAAATGGCGATCCCGTCCCGTACCAGCCGGGCAAGCGCCCGTGCCAGTGGCCGGTCATTCTGGGAAAGCGTTTCAACGTCAAGCGGACTGTCCTGCAGACGCTCCCAAGCCGCCGCTTCATCAGAGGAGAAGGAATTTTTCTGACTGGCTTCGGCGAACAATGCAACGGCGAAGCGATTACTTCTTGGACTGATGGCGGTATTCATCCGTTGTTCCAGCGTTCTCAGAATCTCTGGATACCGATGTGCCAGTAGACTCATGGGAACTACTCTTCGTGGTCCGATGGCGAGACCCACCCCGCCCTGAAAACGCACTTCACTGTCACCACCCAGTCCGAGAGAAAAGACCCGGATTGCCTCCACCATGGGTCGCCAGGTACCGATGACCGTCGCTTTGGCACTTATAACCGGACGCCCATCGGTGACGATCGCAATATCGGTGGTTGTGCCACCCATGTCGGCGATGATGGCGTTCTGATGAGGCTGTAACTGGGCTGCTCCCATAACGCTGGCCGCCGGGCCGGAGAGAATGGTCTCCACGGGCCGCGCGAGTGCTGTATCGGCACTGATCAGAGAGCCGTCGCCCTTCACCATCATCACCGGTGCATGGATTTTGCGTTCACCTAGGATCAGTTTAATTGCCCGAATCAGTTCATCGATATAGGGGATCAGAGATGCGTTGAATGCCACTGTCAATGCTCGGCGCGGGGCATCAAGTTGAGAGGCGAGTTCGTGACCACAGGTCACCGGCTTTCCCGTGAGTGAGGACACTAACTCTCTGATTCTTACCTCGTGATCCGGATTACGTACCCCGAAGAGTCCTGAGATTCCAAACGCGGCGACTTTATCGTGCTGATCAATAACCGTCCGACGGACACCCTCAAGATCGAGCGGTTCCCGTTCGTTCCCGCCTGCGTCGTGACCTCCTGGAATTAATGCGCAATGGCCTCCGCGAACAATTTGCTCCAGTCTGGCCCTGTTTACCTGTCGGGCGTTGTAACCCGCAAGGAGCAGACAGACAGGCGTCCCGCGACCTTCCACTACCGCGTTGGTGGCAAGTGTCGTCGATAACGATACCAGCGAGACCTGTGACAGCCGCAGACCAGGCAGTTGATCAATAGCTTCCCGAATTCCCTTCGTGAGTTCGTGATGGGTGGTCAGGGCCTTAGCAGTACTGACGACATCGCCATCCGGGTCCAGCAAAACCGCGTCGGTATAGGTGCCGCCAGTATCGATGCCGAGTCGAAGCGGCGATTGTGTCATCGGTTCAACACCTAAAGTGCAGACAGGGCTGGAAGGGGCTTTAACACAAGATCCTGAATCAAGTGCTGTAGTCGTAGAACCCCCGGCCACTCTTGCGTCCAAGATAACCCGCGTCAACCATCTGCTTAAGCAAAGGGCACGGCCGGAACTTGGAATCCCCAAACTCCTGATGCAATACATCCATCACCCACAGACAGACGTCGAGGCCGATCATGTCGGCAAGAGTCAGGGGACCCATCGGATGCGCGGCGCCGAGTTTCATGGCGGCATCAATGTCTTTCGCTTCGGCGAGTCCCTCGTACAGGATGAAAACGGCTTCGTTAATCATCGGAACCAGCATCCGGTTCACGACGAAGCCGGGGCTATCCTTCACGCTCACCGGCGTCTTCCCAAGGTCTCGGGCAAGGGTATCGATGGCGTTGTAGGTCTCGTCCGACGTCTGAAGAGCGCGGATTACCTCAACCAGCGCCATCAACGGCACCGGGTTGAAAAAGTGCATTCCCACGACCCGGTCCGGACGGCCACTTCCTGCTGCAATGCGTGTAAGCGAAAGTGACGAAGTGTTGGAAGCGAGGATCGTATGTTCCGCACAAATCTCGTTAAGCTGGGGAAAGATTCCCATCTTGATGTCCATGTTTTCACTGGCGGCTTCAACGACGAGATCACAGCCTGAGATTGCGCTGATATCTGTAGCGGTTTGGATCTTCCCTAGGGTCTGATCGTGGTCCTCCTGGCTGATCTTCTCTTTGCTGAGGAGTCTTCCGAGGCTGTTGTGGATGCTGCCTAACCCCTTCTGGACAACTTCATCAGATACATCCTGCATGACGACGTCATAACCGTGTACGGCGCAGGTCTGCGCAATACCGTTTCCCATTGTGCCCGCGCCAATGATGCCAATATTTTGTAATTTCATATGAAAATAAGGTCCCAAACCGGGTAGTTCAACTTAGAGGACGGCAAGGCTACCTCAAACGGGGTTTTAGACCAAACCGACAGCCCCCCGGGGTCGTCGGCATTTCAGAATCTGGCGCGTTCGGAATAGACTAGTACAGTATGGAAAGCCTAGACGTTATCGAAGATCTAATCGGTTTCGAAACCGTATCCCGGGACAGTAATCTTCCGCTGATTGATTTTGTGCAGAATTTTCTTTACGACCATGGCGTGGATTCACGGCGTGTTCCCAGTGCCGATGGGCGAAAGTCCAATCTTGTTGCGACGGTAGGACCCGAGGTATCGGGCGGAATCGTATTATCCGGTCATACCGATGTAGTGCCTGTGGATGGACAAGACTGGAGTCATGATCCCTTCGCGTTCCACCGGCGCGGAGAGCGTTGGTACGGTCGTGGCAGCTGCGATATGAAGGGATTTATCGGCATCGCACTTTCTCTGGTGCCTAGAATGAAGGCGCTGCGCAAGCCAGTCCATTTTGCGCTTTCTTATGACGAAGAAGTCGGCTGCCTCGGAGCTCCGGACATGATTGAGGTGATCCGTAATGAACTGCCCGAGCCTGCGGGCGTGATCGTCGGTGAGCCTACGAGTATGGCGGCCGTGACGGCGCACAAGGGGATTGTCGGTTTACGGACAACGGTCCGAGGATACGAGGCGCACTCGAGTCAGACCCATCGGGGAGTGAGTGCGGTAATGACGGCCGCACGTCTGGTCAGTCACCTGGAACGGGTGGCGGAGGGCCTTGCCGAGACAACACCCGAAGATAATGGTTTCGAACCTCATGCCACGTCAGTTCACGTCGGCGTTATTCATGGTGGAACCGCGCTCAACATCATTTCGGGACAATGCCAGTTCACCTGGGATATTCGAAATATTCCTGGAGATGACCCACAGGTACTGATCGATAATTTTGAAAACTTCTGTCGGCGTGAAGTATTGCCGGGTATGCGCGCCCGTTACGACGCCTGCAGTATCAACACCGAAGTGTTGGCGCGCTGTCCGGCATTTGATGACTCGGAGTCATCCATCCTCAGTTTAGTGCAGTCACTGAGCGGGAGGACGGAAACCTACAAGGTCGCGTACGGGACCGAAGCGGGTCAGTACCAGGGTGCAGGTTTTCCCACGGTCCTGTGCGGGCCGGGGTCTATTGATCAGGCGCACCAGCCTGATGAATATATAGAAGTGAGCGAGGTCCAGGCCGGAGAACGTTTTTTGAGAACCCTGGTGGACGAACTTTCAACCTGAGC
>DPVA01000218.1 GCA_003529705.1 Gammaproteobacteria bacterium
CACTGTAATCAGGAAACTGGAGGCATCGGGAGCGATCATCTTGGGGACCCTTAATCTGGATGAGTTCGCCGCAGGGGGTACCGGGGTTAACGCATGGTACGGACGGTGCAAGAATCCCCTTGATCGCCGTCGAATCACTGGGGGCTCTTCCAGCGGGAGTGCTGCAGCGGTGAGTGCTGAGTTCTGTCTGGCGACCATTGGTTCAGACGCGGGTGGATCGATCCGAATTCCTGCTGCATTCTGCGGTGTGCACGGATTGAAACCTAGTTATGGTCGCGTAAGCGGTTTTGGTGCTGTTCCTCGCACATGGAGCATGGACTGCATCGGACCGCTAGCATCAAATACCGAAGACTTGGGTATTGTTTTGGAGATTATCTCCGGACATGACACTCTCGACCCATCCTCCCAGTCGAACAGTGATTTCACATGGGCCCGTTTCGATCGGGGAGAACCACCACGGATTGGGTTTCTCGCTGGCAACAGAAGCGATGATGAGTATTTCCACCATTATGAGCAGGTGCTTGAATCACTTAAGCAGGCGGGATACCCCCTAATCCACAAGTCGCTTGATAAGCTTGATGTCTACACTGAATATCACCAGAGGATCGTCAAGAGTGAGGCAGCTGCGTTTCATCGAGCTGTATTGGAAAGAAAAGATTCGAATGCATCGCCCGAGACCCAAGGGTTTCTGAGACCCGGCATGCAGATTCCCGCGATAGACTACTTGCAGGCCCAAACTCAACGCGACAGCCTTTTGAACGAGTTTCTCAATCAGGTGTTGAACGATATTGACGTTCTTGTTCTGCCGGTCTCATACGAAGAGGCACCGATCTATGAAACCAATGGCGCCAAGGACGTGGAAACGATTAACAAGGAGTTTGCCAGGGCGTCTATCTTCACTCGGTTTGTTAACTTCCTGGGCCTTCCTGCTGTAAGTCTGCCTTCTGGCGTTGGCGCTTCGGGAATGCCTACTGCAGTTCAGTTGATAGCGCGGCCATTTGATGAACTGTCTATGCTCAACATCGCCTTAGCTATGGAGGCAGTATTTTTTCCCGCTAACGAGCACTAAGCGCCCTTCGGTCGCGTGATAAGAGTCGAGTAGGCGGGCCAGTCCAATCGTACCCTCGCTTTTCCCCGAGCTATGTTCACAGCAAATGCCACACTTGGTCAGATGGTGTGATCGGGTCTGGGTTCATCCTTCCATCCAGGCCCGCATCATATGGTAGGAGATGGAGATCGCTTCAGGAAATATCCTATCCCCCTCCGACTGGTTGAAGATCTGTTCCAGTTCTGTGCGTGTAAACCAGTCAGCGAACGCGAGTTCGGCATGATTGAGTTGGATCTGATCCGTAACAGCGGTTGCGAAGCAGCCCAGCATCAGACTTGAGGGGAAAGGCCAAGGCTGGTTGCCCCAGAATCGGATATCCGCGCAGGGGAGTCCAACCTCTTCTCTTACTTCCCGCTGGATGGCATCCTCAATGGATTCACCGGGCTCCATAAATCCTGCGAGCGGAGAGATGATCTTTTCGGGATAGTTGTGACCTCGACCCAATAGGCATTTTCTGTTATCCCGCGAGGTAATCATGATAATGACCACTGGATCGATTCGTGGGAACGAGAGCGCACCGCATGTGGAATTGGTGCATTCCAGTCGGTACCCACCGAACGATACTGAATTACTGAATCCACATCTTGAACAGAAAAGGTGGTCAGCAATCCATTTCAGGATAGAACGAGCTTGGGCAGCAATCGCGGTCCGGGCATCGGCGAGGTGGGCAGCAACTGACCTGAAACCCTGAAACCCGCTTGAAGTGAAATGATTCCAGTATTCCAGACTGTCGCCTATATCGATGGCGAACCGGGGCGAACCGTCTTCTGTGAGCCCCAAAAATATTGCACCGTCAGGATTGGATGCCACTGACTGAACAGTGCTCCAGGGAATCCAAAAGAAGTCACCAGATTCGGTAGTGGCAGGGTCGTATTTGAAGTAGGGAAGAAAGAGTGCATCTTTCCGACATTTGAGTTTTTTTAGCTCGATCTCATCTTGCCGAAGGTCGTCGGAAGAGAAAAGAGGGTTTCCGCTAAATGGCAGAGGCATGACGGGATAAAGTCCGGATTTTCAGAATTTTAAGGAAAGAGTTATTGAAGTTTTCGACCATGTCGGGATTTCCCAAAGGTCGTGCTTGAGGTCGAAGATTGAGGATAGTCGACTCTCTAGTACATATTAGTCGAGCGCCTGATAGGCAGCGGCCATCATATCGGTGCGCATTGGAGACAGGGAGCCGAGGTTCTGCGCCATGACCACGCCGACAAAGTCTTCCTCTCGGTCAGCCCAGTAGTAAGTCGCCGCGGCGCCACCCCAGCCACCTTCTCCTTCACTGGTAAGAGAAATAGCCTGCCCCGGGTCCATCATTACTCTGCCCAGCAGGTTAAACCCATAGCCGGGACTCGAAAAGGGGCCGAGCCAGTAGGGCAATTGCTCATCGCGCAGGCGGTTATGCCACATGAAGTCCACCATTTTTCGGGAAAGGAGCGCCGCACCCATCGGCGTCTTGCCATCAATCGTAAACCGTGCGAATCGGGCGTAATCCTCTGCGGTAGAGAAGAGCCCATGCCCTCCCCGGGCAAATGCCTCGGGCTTGTCGCAGGGATATGCGTATTCAACGCTGAATGGCTGGAGCGTTGCATGTGCTTCGGGGGTCTGCAGAATCTCGTCGAGGGAACGACCGTACATGGGCATCAAACGGGAGCGCTCACTCTCGGGAACAAAAAACTGCGTATCAGTCATACCCAGCGGGTCAAATATTTCGTGCTGCAGTAATTTACCCAGTGGTTGCCCAGAGACGACCTCCAACACCCGGGCCAGGATGTCGTGACCAATACTGTAGTGCCAGCGCTGACCGGGCTGGAAGGCAAGGGGGAATGCCGACGCGCGCTTGGCAAAGTCTTCCAGCGAGCAACTGCCATCATTGACCAGGCTGTCTGACAGATACAAGGCGCCGACCGGACAATCGGGCATAAAGTTGTAACTGAATCCGGCGCGGTGGGTAAAAAGGTGCTCGATCAGGATGGGTACGGCACTTTCGGTACTGCCATCGGCGTTCAGTACCTCCATATCCTTGAATTCGGGAAGAATACTGCCAAGCGGAGTAAAGAGATGCAGTCGAAACCGCTCCATCAGGATGACAGCGGCTGCTGCGATGATGGGTTTGGTCATCGAATAGATGCGGTAGATCGGTCGCTCTGGCAGAGGCGCTGGCGCTTCGCCCAACAGAACGGAACCGGCATCCACGACTTCGCCGCGCTGCTTTATCAGCCATTCGATACTGGCGAAGTGTCCCGCGTCGATGTATCCCTGCGCCACCCGGGCGATGTCTTTTGTTCGCGATAAGCTATTTGTGCTGCTGGATTTCATGTCGTCGGCTTTGGCCACAGGATGGTCTGGGTGCATCGGAAC
>DPVA01000118.1:0-3012 GCA_003529705.1 Gammaproteobacteria bacterium
GTGCGGATGGACAGTTCGCAGCCTGCCAGGTGATGGCGAGCCCTACCGTTGCAATCTCCCCACCCGCAGTGAAGGATGTGCAGACCGTCGAGGCTTATCGCCCTAAGAATATGGGGGCGCTTCGGAACACCTGCCCGGCTAACTATCTTGGGCTTTGTGCAATCACCATACCGGTAGGCCTTGATGCCAACCGGATGCCGGTCGGAATGCAGTTGATTGCACCCCATGGTCACGAGGAACAACTTCTTGCGATCGCAAACTGTATTGAGGGTATTCTGGGGCCGGGACATGAGTGCCTGGGCGCACCGCCATTGTTAGACAGATCCTGATGTGATGGCTGATCCCCGGCGAGTGGAGGTTGAGAACCAGGAAAAAATCAGCGATGGCTACCTCAAGATCATCCGCTATCTGCTGAAACATGAGCAATACGACGGCGGTTGGACAAAACCACTTTCAAGAGAAGTAATGGAACGTGGTGAGGTGGCCGCCGTCCTGCCCTTCGACCCGGTACGCAATGAGGTCATTCTGATCGAACAGTTCCGGGTCGGAGCCTGGTCTGCCAAGTGGCCACAACCCTGGCTTCTTGAATGTGTTGCGGGCATGGTCGAGCCTGGAGAAAGTCCGGAGGAAATGGTGCGCCGCGAGGCGCGTGAGGAGGCGGGTTGCGAGATCACCGCCCTTGCGCCCATAGCACGGTATTTCTCCACACCGGGGGCCTGCTCCGAAAAAGTGGATCTTTTCTGTGGATGTACCGACGCCTCCGGGCTCGGGGGGATTCATGGGCTCGCTGAAGAAGGAGAGGATATCCGGGCCACGGTCTGGACCCTTACCGATGCACTGGCACTACTCGACACCGGGGAAATCTGCAACAGCATGACCCTTATCGCGATGCAATGGCTTGCCCGCCATCATACAGACCTTGCCGAAAAATGGCTGCAGAAAGAGTAGCAGACTACTGTTTCATTCAGGTGTTACAACCTGAGATCCGAGGGTGTCTCGGTGACGGCATCTCCTACCGCGATGGCGGTGCAAACATCACACAGTCATTCATAATAGATCCCCTTTATCCCGCTGACACCCACTCCGGCACCCCGCATCCTGTTCAGTCCGGCATCATGATGGGGACCGGGCGACGTCGTGGCATCGTCAGCGGCCCAAACTCGGTAACCCGCATTGACCAGATGGATTGCTGACTGCGCGATACAGAAATCAGTTTCCAGGCTCGTCACCAACAGGTCAGTTCTGTTTAATGACCATAGTGCTTGGCGGGTGTCTTTTTACCCATAAAGACCGAAGACTATTTTGTTAAAGACCATCTGACCTTGCGGCAGCAACGCTTTAAGTCTCGGCAGCATATTCACATCTGCAGAGATATTCTCCAGGATGGCAAAAATAGGAATATCAAGAGCTTGCGCGACACGCACAATCCAAGCGACCCGTTCAATCAATGGCTCACCCTTGGCTGGCAACAACTTGGACAAGAAGTTATCCTGTATGTCGATAATGATCAGGACACTGTTATTTTCATTCCAGCGGCATAAATAATTTTGCGCTGTGTTGCGCTACTGTTGCCCGCTTTTGCTGAGGCCTGGCTAACGGCTGTGACTGCCCATTCGATCGCGAGATAGCTGAGCACCTCATCAGTATCTGACAGCGGACGGAAGTTTGCTCCGGTAATCGTATAGACCCCTTCAGCCAGATTTTCTCTGGAAATACTATCCGGTACCGTTGCCTCTACCATTAGCGCTAATCGTTTGGTGTCGAGGTCTGTCACTTTCTTCGCCGGAAACAAAACCGCTGAGACTGGGAGGACGTTTCGAGGCTTGAAGCCCTCCCTCCCTATCTCTATTCCAGTGATCGCGAGACTGACGCTCGCTACCTCAGGACCGGGCAAATGCACCACCGGGAATTTCCCTTCGCCCGGAGGGCCAGTTCCTGATCTATCTGGAGAAGCACCTGGTAAAGCTTTTTTTGGTTAAAACTCTCACCACCCTAATAGGAAAACGCACTCTGGTAGAGCGTGGCGGGATCGATCATGATTTATGAGTAGCTTCCAATATCGAAACTAGAATCGAGAAACCGGTATGGCGTAACACCCTCTTCCTATACGTTAACCCTCTCAAGTCTGCTTTAGTCTCCCGATGGTAACAACCGGTGACCGTCAATGTCGTTGCATACACCGCGTTAGTCGGTGCCAGTGCAGAGCACAACGATATGAGGATATAGGCCGTCGCGATTTCTATCGCTTTACGCACTCAGGCTCTATTCACATCAACATTTTTTGTTGTCGTGAGTCAAGTTTCCAGAGAGCTAATAAAAATTACGTATCACGCAGGCGTCTGATAAGACTTGAGGTATCCCAACGGCCTCCGCCCATAGCCTGAACTTCGGCATAGAACTGATCTACCAGCGCAGTCACCGGAAGCCGGCCCTTGACCCGACGGGCCTCCGCGAGACACAACCCCAGGTCTTTGCGCATCCAGTCAACTGCAAATCCGAATTCAAACTCGTCGCGGTTCATCGTTTGACCGCGGTTTTCCATCTGCCAGGACTGTGCAGCACCCTTGGAAATCACCTCAAGCACCTGATCCACGTCCAGTCCACAGCGGCTCGCAAAATCCAGCCCTTCGGAAAGGCCCTGAACCAGGCCGGCAATGCAGATCTGATTAACCATCTTGGTCAGTTGACCACTCCCGACCGGCCCCATCAATCCCACTGCGCGGGCATAACTGTCCATCACTGGTTTAACCTGATCAAAGGTCTCCTGTGACCCACCCACCATCACAGTCAGCACACCGTTCTGTGCTCCGGCCTGACCTCCCGATACCGGCGCATCAAGAAAGGCGATCCCCTTGTCGGCGCTCTCCGCAGCAAGTTCCCGAGCCACCTCAGCCGAAGCGGTCGTGTGGTCGACAAAGATAGAATCGTCCACCATGGCAGAGAACGCACCGTCTGGTCCACTGCAGATTGCACGGACATCATCGTCATTGCCAACACAGGCGAACACGATCT
>DPVA01000118.1:3311-3481 GCA_003529705.1 Gammaproteobacteria bacterium
TGCCAACACAGGCGAACACGATCTCCGCCTCCGCCGCCGCCAACGCGGGCGTTGGAGCACGATTTCCGCCGTATTCGTCTACCCACTGTTCCGCCTTGGCTCCGGTGCGGTTATACACCGTTACCTCAAAACCGTTTTTCGCCAAATGTCCCGCCATGGGGTAACCCATG
>DPVA01000118.1:3783-4028 GCA_003529705.1 Gammaproteobacteria bacterium
TGTCCCGCCATGGGGTAACCCATGACACCTAAACCAATGAATGCGACTTTGTTAAACTTGTGTGAACCTGCTAATTGCGTCATCTAAATGATTCCTCCGAGCACGTTGATCTCAAGCAGCAATGCATGGAGTGTGCCCTGCCATGTCACCTAAGGATATTACAGTCGGCAAAGCCACATCAAATGATGTGGATGCTATCGCTCAGTTTAACATCGCGATGGCGGCCGAGACCGAGGATCTTGTGC
>DPVA01000050.1 GCA_003529705.1 Gammaproteobacteria bacterium
CAACCTGCCCAACCACTTGTTGGAACCCCTTCTATAACGTAGAATTCTCCACTATGCAATCGCCCCGAACCAACCATCACCGCACCCTGACCCCAGCCGAACTCGCCCACTATCGCCAGCACGGCTATGTCGCCATCGAAGCGTTCTTCCCCGCAGACGAACTCCTGGCCCTCGACCAGCACCTCGACCGATTTGCAGCCGGTGAAGATCGCTCTGCATTCGCGCACCAAGGCCAGGATGCTCGCGGCTGGATCATGCGTCTCGGCCTGGCGACACCCCAGACCGCCGCTTTCTGCGCCGATGAACGCGTCCTCGACCTGATCACACCCATCGTGCAGCCCGGCATTGCCATCTATTCGGCCAAAATGGTCGCCAAAGAGCCCCACGACCCCACGATCTGCCACTGGCATCAGGACGACGCCTACTACCAGCAAACATCGCACAGCGACTGCCGCATGTCGATCTGGCTTCCCTTGACCGACTGCGATGAGACCAATGGCTGCCTGTGGACCGTACCGGGTTCGCACAAACAAGGCCTTCAGGAATGGACCAAGCGCGCGTTCGGTTTCTGCAACCTAGCTTTCGAAGACGGCTTGGCCCAACTTGACGGAGCCATCCCCGTCCGCATCGCTGCCGGTGACATCCTGCTCTTCCACGCCCTCACCTGGCACCGCTCGCTTTCCAACCAAACGGACCACACGCGCCGATCCTTCATTGTCTCGTACCAGGATGCCGAGGCTATCAAGGGCAACGGACCCCAGCACAAAATCCTGCGCGCAGCCTGATAGACGAAGCACTCGCTAAACAACGGGTGCAAAGATCTACTATAAGGAGTGGATTATTGGCCCCCGACACCTACATAACCAGTTCCGATTTTACCGATTATGTAGCAGGACTCTTTATTGCACAAGGCGACAAGCCCAATCATCTTCACCCGATAAATTTGAGTGAATTAGGTCCGTTGCAGCGTTCGTTACTGAT
Source organism: Gammaproteobacteria bacterium (assembly GCA_003529705.1). GTDB lineage: Bacteria > Pseudomonadota > Gammaproteobacteria > Arenicellales > UBA868 > UBA868. The sequence continues at coordinate 982 of DPVA01000050.1, forward strand.
TGCCGATGGCACGGTGACCCGTATTTTGGAAGCCTATTCAAGGCAACGTATTGGATCGATCAAGTTAGATCAAAGCATCTGCACCCTGAATGCGGAACACACTTTCTTATCGGCACCGGCCGGCACCACAATAATTCGGCGCCGAGTGATGCTGCGTGGCAGGGACACGCCGATTGATTATGGCGAAGCCGAATCTCTTATCGCTTCGCACCGCCTTCCGCGGCAGATGGTGAACGAAATTGAGTCTGGCGATGAAAGCCTTGGACGACTGCTCCACCAGTTTAAAATAGAAGTGCGTCGAGAATTACTATTTTTTGGCAGCGAAAAACAAAGCGCTGTGCACGATTCTAAATTGCAGATCAAGAGTCCAAAGTTACTGAGCCGTACCTACCGCATTTTGTCTATGGGTCAGCCCCTGATGGTCATCGAGGAGAAGTTCCCCATGGATGGACCAGGATGACCCAACACATCGAGGCGCTACTCCGCAAAATCATCAAAAAAGGTTTGGTCTTCGACGTACGCTCCGACGCCAACAACAACGACGGGGAAGGTCCGCGAATACCGCTGTCCCCGCTGCACCGAATCGTCCCCTGCACGTCTATCCGCAAAAGCCTCCGTTCAGCGAGCCGACCATATCCATAGCGAGCGACTCGTGGAAGACACACTCCATCCCGAACGCTATACTATGGCTTGTGCGCCAGGCGCCCCGCGAACGCTCACCACGGCAGAGCCAGACTCGGCTCGTGGACAAAGCGCTTCATCCCCAGCCCGAGGCGGACCTGGGTCTGCGGCGGCAGCGCCAGCCCCAGCGTCTTACTCCCGACCGTAACGCGCTCCTTGTCGACCTCAACCTCGGTGAATTCGTGCTCCCCCATACCCCCGGCCTGGACCAGCACCTCCCGGCGCTGGGCATCGAAGTAGCGCAACCTCGTCACCAGCAGGCCCCCATTGTAATGCGGTAGCGGCGCGCCCAGAGTCAGTTGCACCAGACCTTCACAGGTCACCGGATTGCGCTGCTGGAAATAGGCGTCGTTATAGGTGGCGGGATCCTGCTCGTCCTGGGCCATAAAGTCGAGGCGCCCCTGCACCTGCGCTAGATTGTGTGCGAGGATCTGCTCTGGATACTCGGGAAATTCACCGTGCAAATAGGCCAGCCAGCCCCAGTCGTGCCCGCCCTGGTCCTTGGTGTGATGCCAGGCATTGATGGCGAAGGGGTCACCGCTCTTGTTGCGAGTTTGCTCGAAACGCTGCGAATCCTCTGCGGCCATCGACATGGACCAGAGATGAGCGACGTCGGATGCATGCATAGGCATGAACTCAAACCAACCATCCCGCTGCAGAACATTACCGTCTTCATTTTTAATTGGATAATGCATCCATGAACCCACTTCGTAATCGACCTTGCCCGGATCATCGTACTTATAAGGCACATACAAATGATCTTCCTGCTGGATACCTCGGGCAATGAGGGCATCCATCTGTGCTCTGACAAAATCCATGTAATGAAGGCTTTTACTCAGCAGGGCGGCGTTCTGAGCTGCAACACCGACAGCCTGGCCAACACCGTGCCAACCATGAGGCCAGGACCAGCCATACTGTGAACCATACCACTTACCGTTGATATGCTCACCAATTGTTCCTGACAATCCGACATTGTCAGGAACAATGCCCCCGTTTTCTCGGGCACGCTCCATCCATGCCTCGGTGTATTCCAGTACCCATTCTCGATATTTCTCCTGCCCTGTCAGAACGTAGGAATTGGCGACAAGACCAGTCGCCAGGAGGTTGATTATAGCGTCTCCTTTCCCTTGCCGCTCGCTCATGGCCCGACCCAGACGCTCGGGTAATTTGGGATCGCTGTTCATCGTCTCGTGGTTGCTGCAACCGGGCACATCGTAGAACGGCAAGTTGTAGCCGAACCAAGGCCAGTAGGGCGTAGGCTCCATGGTCCAGAAAGCCGGTCCTTTGCTGCCATTTCTTACACAGCGAATGATCCGATGCTGCGGATCGTAGTTGGGCGCCTCAGGATCTTCATTAAGAAAAAATCCGGAAAACCGTTGAGCGCGTTCAATATTTGTCTGGTTTTCGGGATCGGCCATGCAGAGCATGTAGAACAGGTAGTTGCCTTCACCCTGGTGGAACCAATCGTAGCCCGGTTGGTATTCCTGCACCACCATGGGGTAGCCGTGTCCCGTGTCGTGCTGGCTCATCTGCTCATTGATGAGGTCGAATTCCCGCTGGGCATTGGCCAGAAATTGGTCGCTGCCGCCGAGCAGGTAGAACAGCGGCCAATTGTGGAAGCTCTCGTAACAGTCGTCCAGGGCATCTATGCTTTGGAAGTCCGGACTCGGGGGCCAAAGTAGACGCCCATCCGGATGGGTGTAGTGTTCAAGAGCCTGTGGCGCGGCGTCTTCGATTGCGTTGAAGAGTCGGCGTTGCAGCAGGGCCCACCTGGGTGATGTCTGCACTATTTGGCATGCCTTCAGAGAGATAGCCATGATCACTTCCCTCAAAACCTCTGCTCGGTAATTTTTTGCGATTTGGTTGCCATAATCGACAATTTCAAGAAATTATTAAGAGACCCATCAGGG
>DPVA01000144.1 GCA_003529705.1 Gammaproteobacteria bacterium
CCTTGCGACCGGCAATTCTCAATCGGAGTGCGTTCAGTTTGATGAAGCCGTCGGCGTCGCCCTGATCGTAGGCGCCATGATCATCCTCAAACGTTACCACGCTCTCGTCGAACAGTGAATCTGTCGATGATGACCGGCCCGTCACCATCACACTGCCCTTGTACAACTGCAGGCGGACAACGCCATTCACAGCCTGTTGCGAATCATCGATCATCCGCTGGAGGATTTGTCGTTCTGGCGCGAACCAGTAGCCGTTATAAATAAGGGAGGCATAGCGGGGCATCAGTTCATCTTTGAGGTGAGCAACTTCGCGGTCGAGCGTTATCGACTCAATAGCTCGATGCGCCTTCAGCAAGATAGTGCCTCCCGGCGTCTCGTAACAACCGCGGTTTTTCATACCCACATAACGGTTCTCCACGAGGTCAATTCGACCGATACCGTGTTCTGAACCCAGACGATTAAGAGCCTCCAGCATCTGCGCAGGACCCAAGCGCTTGCCGTCGAGGGCAACGGGATCACCGCTTGCGAAAGTCAGTTCAATGGATTCTGGCAGATCAGGCGCTTCCACGGGTGACGCGGTCCACCGCCACATCGACTCGTCGGGCGCGACCCAAGGATCTTCCAGTTCTCCGCCCTCATAGGAGATATGCAGCATGTTCGCGTCCATCGAGTAGTCTGCTCCTCCGTCCTTGCGCGTCTCCACCGGAATGCCATGATCTTGGGCATACCTCACCAGTCTTTCCCTTGAGTTGAGATCCCATTCGCGCCACGGGGCAATAATCTGGATATGCGGGTTGAGCGCATAGGCGTTCAATTCAAACCGGACTTGATCGTTGCCCTTGCCAGTTGCCCCGTGCGCAACTGCGTCGGCACCCGTCTTCTCGGCAACGCGGACCAGATGTCGCGCAATCAGCGGGCGTGCGATCGAAGTCCCCAGAAGATACTCGCCCTCATATACGGTATTTGCGCGAAACATCGGAAAGACGTAATCACGGACAAACTCTTCCCGGAGATCTTCTATAAAAATCTCTTTGACGCCCAGCGTCTCAGCCTTTTCACGAGCAGGTTCGACCTCCTCTCCCTGGCCAATATCCGCCGTAAAAGTGACCACCTCGCAACCATAGTGATCCTGAAGCCACTTCAGGATGATGGAGGTATCTAGGCCTCCAGAATAGGCAAGCACCGCCTTTTTGATTGTCTTCACGATATATTCCGGTAACTGGCGAGGAGTGCGTGACGGGTCCAAAAAAACCTGTCGAAGCGGCTAGATTATATCAGTGACTGATCAGGGCTCGGTTGCCCACAGGGCCTGTCAGCGGTAAACTTCAGGGATAGGCGCCCTTTACCGGGCGTTTTGTTTTTGGTAAGCCTTCTGGCATAGGCGACCGATACAATGGCACGTCACTTCCTGACTCTCAAAGATCTTTCTTCATCCGAGCTTGTCGCGCTGATTCATCGCGCCATCGCTTTGAAAAGGGATCCGACCGCACCCGAAACCGCGGCTCTTTTGCGGTTGCGGACCATGGTCCTCATCTTCGAGAAGTCCTCGACCCGGACCCGTATTTCCTTCGAAGTCGCGTGCGCGCATCTGGGCGGCTCATCGGTCTTCTTGTCGCCCAGCGACAGTCAGATGAGTAGGGGTGAATCCGTCAGCGATACCGCGCGCATTGTCTCGAGCATGGCGGATCTTATTGTGATGCGCACAGGTGAGCACAGCCGCGTCAGAACTATGGCAGAGCACTCCGCCGTACCGGTAATCAATGCCCTATCTCAGGATTTCCATCCCTGCCAATTGCTGGCGGATCTGCAGACATTTTTTGAACATCGGGGCGATATCCGTGGCGCCTGCGTCGCCTTCCTCGGAGATGGCAGCAGCAATGTGTGTCAGTCCTGGGTCGAGGCCGCGGCTATGATGGGCTTTGAACTGCGAGTGGGCGCGCCTGAGGGGTATCACCCCCATCCGGATCTGCTTGCGGCAGCCAATAAGCACTGCACGATCATCACCCAGCCGCAGGAAGCAGTCATCGGCGCAGATCTCGTCATCACCGACACCTGGGCCGGAATGGGTCAGGAAGAGGAAAAAGTGCAAAGACTCGCTGCACTATCTGACTTCCAGGTCAATGAGAGTCTGATGGCCATGGCTTCTCAAGAGGCCCTGTTCATGCACTGCCTTCCTGCTTACCGTGGCCAGGAAGTCAGTGCTGAGGTCCTAGAAGGCCCTCAGAGTGTGGTCTGGGATGAGGCGGAGAACCGCTTACACGCCCAAAAAGCACTGATCGAAATGCTGATGGGTTGAGCGGATTCTGGACTTCATGTCATTGCGGCAAGGCGCATCTGATCCATCGCGCGTTTTTCAATCTGTCGAATCCGTTCCGCCGAAACTCCATACCTTTCAGCCAAATCTCCCAGCGTCTTCTTCTTGCCATCTTCCATCAGCCAGCGCGCCTGAATAATCTCCCGACTTCGATCGTCCAGGCTGGACAGGGCCCTGCCCAACTGGCCTTGCCGATGACGCTGTTCGTCCGCCTCAGAAACCAACCTTCCAGGATCAAGTGACGAGTCTCCGATGGCTTCAGCAGGAGCAATGGAACGGAGCGTGTCATCATCAGTCTCTGGCTCAAAGCCAACGTCGGTGCCGCTCATCCGGACTTCCATCTCCCGAACCGTTTCCGGCTTGACATCCAGCGAAGCCGCCATTGCTTGGACCTCGGTTTCTTTCATTACCCCCAGTCGCGCCCGATTTTTTCGGAGATTGAAAAAAAGTTTTCTCTGTGCCTTGGTGGTCGCCACCTTGACCATTTTCCAGTTGCGGACGACGTAATCGTAAATCTCAGCCTTGATCCAATGGACAGCAAAGGACACCAGACGTACATCTCTTTCATGATCAAAACGCTTGACCGCTTTCATCAGGCCAACGTTGCCCTCCTGGATGAGATCTGAGAGCGGTAGCCCATAACCGGTAAAACCCCGCGCGATGGACGCCACGTAACGCAGATGGGAGAACACTAGTTGCCGGGCCGCCTCAAGATCATCATCGGCATGATAACGCTGGGCGAGCGCCTTTTCTTCTTCAGCGCTCAGTAACGGGGCGGAATTAATCTGGTTAAGATATTGGGTCAGACCGCGGCTTGAACCGAGATCTGTTACAGCAGGAAGCGATTCACTCATGGTATCCCTCATAATTCCGTAATCTTTACCTATTTTAGCACTCTATATAGTTGAGTGCTAATAATTAAAGCTTTTTAAGATAATATATTTTTCGTTATTTTTCATGATCTTATTTCGTTTTAATGACATAATACTGAATATAAATTCACATCCATCGCACAGCACTCATTCCGAACTGGGACTGCCTACCAGGGCCCTTGCAAAATCTGCCGAACTAAAAGGCCGCAGGTCCTCAACACCCTCTCCTACTCCAATAAACGGAATGCCGACCGGTGACTGCTTAGCCAGGGCCACGACCACACCACCACGGGCAGTACCGTCCAACTTAGTGACGCAGACCCCCGTCAGCCCAATCTCTTTTTCAAAGGCAGCGGCCTGTGACAGTGCGTTCTGCCCAGTCCCGCCGTCGACCACCAAAAGTGTCTCATGGGGCGCCCCGCAATCCGCCTTTGCCAGCACCCGACGAATCTTGCCGAGTTGTGCCATCAAGTCAGCATTCACGTGTTGACGGCCTGCCGAATCAATAATAAGTACGTCGACTCCTCGGCTCTTGGCTGCAGCAAGCGCGTCATGCGCGACTGCCGCCGCGTCTGCCCCATGCGTCTGCGCGATCACCGGGATTCCGAGACGATCGCCCCACGACTGTAGTTGTTCAATGGCAGCGGCACGGAATGTATCGCAGGCCCCCAGTAGCACCGTCTGACCGCCACTTTGGAACTTTGCAGCGAGCTTGGCCGTCGTGGTGGTCTTACCAACCCCATTGACACCCACCACCAGGATCACCAGCGGTTTAGGAGAACTACTCGCTGGCGCCAACTTGCATTCCGCTGTTCTCAGCATGAGTGCAAGTTGCTCGATAAGCACCTCTTTCAATGCCTCGGAGGAGTCAATTTGAGTGGTCCGGACTTTTTCTCGAAGTACCGAGACGACCTCAGCACTGGCCTCTACTCCGAGATCCGCCATTATTAGTTGATCTTCCAAGTCGTCGTAGACAACATCATCAAAGCGCACCCGATTACCGTTGAAGAGGCTGGCCAGTCCATCGGACAATGCTGTACGGGTCTTTTCCAGGCGAGCAAAAAGTCCGGAAGGCTGTGAATCGGAAAACATGGGTAACGAGTGATCAGAGAAAGAATTGGGAGATAAAACCATTTTTATTATTCAAGTTCTATCCTATCATTCCCTGTCAAAGAAACGTGTGGCGGGGTCATTCGATTGAGCTCTTCTCAGACCGTACAGCGCGGCCGGTTACGCATAATCGGTGGGGAGTGGAAAAAGCATCTGATCCGCTTCAACGGCGGAGCGGGCTTACGACCCACGCCGGACAGTGTGCGTGAGACCTTATTTAACTGGCTATCTCCTACTATCTTTAACTCAGAATGCTTAGATCTTTTCGCTGGAAGCGGCGCACTGGGATTCGAGGCGGCATCACGAGGTGCCCGAACCGTCACGCTAGTGGAAATGCACAAAACCTGCTGTCTTCAACTCAAAGAAACCAAGACCCTCTTGGATGCACAACAAGTCATCACGCATTGTGCGGAAGCGCTTGACTGGGTGACGTCATGTACCCGGCAGTTCGATATCGTTTTTGTGGACCCACCCTTCAGGACCGGACTGGTTGACCGCAGCCTTCGAAGACTGAACCACCATGGCTTACTCAAGCCGCAAGCCCGAATCTATGTCGAATGCGCGGTTGATGAGGTGCCAAGCATTCCAGAGGGTTGGACCCTACTGCGCCAAAAGCAGGCAGGTCAAGTCTCCTACCGCCTCTATTTGAATAACCCCGACGCCAGCGACACCCGGGACCTGGGCGGATTCACCTGATCAGCCCGACTGAGTCCCGATACGCGCCGCCCGCTCCTCGTCAAAAGCACTTTCCTTGCTGAAAACCCTTTGCACAAACGGCTCAAAAAAGGATAAAGGCTCACTGTCATAATCAGGATCGAAGCAATTCTGATCGTATTCCTCACAAAACCGAACAGCATCCTCGTACCATGGGTGATCCAGAAAACGGTCCCGGGCGTTGCGGTCACCGCCCAGATGGTGGGCGTAGTAGTACATCTGGAAAAGGCCGTGGTGCTTGATGATCCAGTAGGTTTTCTCTGAAACATACGGTCGGAGAATCGACGCCGCCATCTCGCTGTGTGACCGTGGTGCAAGGAGGTCTCCAATATCATGAAGCAGTGCGGCGACGACCATTTCCTCGGATTCACCCGCACGGTGTGCTCGTGTTGCGGACTGTAGCGAATGTTCGAGTCGGCTTACTGGATACCCAGAGAACGATTCGCCCAGTGCACTCAGGCCGCTCAGGAGTCGAGCCGGTAGGCCATCCACAAATTCACGTTCCTGTTCGTCGAGAAACTGATAATCCTCTTGAGTTCCGTCCGCCATTCGGGTGAAACTGACAATGTCCATTGCTTGCCTCCACGTCACGTTCTGCGTTCTGACAATTAATTATGGATCACCCGCGCTGTGATTGGTAGTATCGAATTCGGAGAGCGGGCGGTCAGGAAGGCCAGCAAGCGTATGAGTACAAAAGCTATTTATCCAGGGACTTTTGACCCTATAACCCGCGGTCACATTGATCTTGCTGAGCGGGCCAGTCAACTCTTTACAGAGGTTGTTGTTGCCATTGCCGCCAGTCCAACCAAACAGCCGCTTTTCTTGCTGGATGAGCGGCTTGAGATGGCAAAACTGTCGCTGAAGCATATCGACAATATCAGCGTAATCGGCTTCGACGGATTGTTGATAGACAGTGTCCGTGCAGAACATGCCCAGGTCGTCCTGCGGGGACTGCGGGCGGTATCGGACTTTGAGTACGAATTTCAACTGGCCGCTATGAATCGCCGTCTGGACTCTGTCATTGAGACCATGTTTTTGACGCCATCTGAACACTACACTTTTCTTTCGGCCTCCATGGTCAAGGAAATCGCCTCTCACGGCGGAGACGTCTCACAGTTTCTACACCCTGAAGTTAATGAAAGGCTCATCCAGCGCCTTCAAGGCTGAAGTGTGAACCAGTCCCGATCTTCCTAGATTAAATGCCATGACGCTGCTGATCACTGACGAGTGCATTAATTGTGATGTGTGCGAACCCGAGTGCCCCAATGAGGCCATCTCACAGGGAGAAGAGTTTTACGTGATCGACCCCACCCGCTGCACTGAATGTGTCGGTCACTTTGAAACCTCCCAATGCGTCGAAGTCTGTCCTGTAGAGTGCATTCTGGTTGACCCCGAACGACCGGAAAGTCGAGAAATACTTATGGATCGTTTCCTGTTGCTCACTGGCGGGTCTACGCATAAAAACTAGGACGTCGGCAACTCGATTTCTAAACAACGCCACAAATACCATGTCGCTACCGAGCGGTAGGGTCGCCATCTGAGGCCCGCTCTCGCTAAGCGCGATGGCTCTGGCAGTTCACGCGAGCGGCGCATCTTCTGATACCCCTTTTGCACACCAAGATCCCGGCTTGGCAGCACATCCGGCCGGCCGAGGTAGAAAATCAGAAGCATCTGCACCGTCCATTCACCGATGCCCCGCACCTGACTCAGAGCATCGATAATCTCCTGGTCCGTCATTCGGTTCAATTGGCGACGGGTGGGTAATAAACCTGAGACCTGTTTCTCAGAAAGATCATAAAGCGCCAGAGACTTTGACCGGGACAGGCCGGCAGCCCGCAGCCGCTCCATCGGCATGTTGAGAAGCGCATCGGCACTCGCACGGCGCCGTGCAAAAAGGTCCAACATACGTCCATGGATCGTGCCCGCGGCCTTGCCGCTTAACTGCTGGTAAACAATTGACCGGCAGAGGTACTCAAAAACCGACCGGTTGCTCCGAATCTCAAGCGTACACGCGCCCACATCGATGATGATCCTCGCTAGGCCTTTATCGCGTTGCGACAGATACCTGCAAGCCTCGTCAAGATTGCTGGTGGAGAGATCAGTCATCTTTTGCTTTAATCTGCCTGAGCAACTTGGCCGGACTCAACTGCCACAGATCGATCTGGTCGTTTGCCTGCCGAAATGATTTCAAACACTCCCGAGTGAAGCAGTTACTGAGTTTCGCTTTTATGGCCATGTTTACGCCTTGATGACCAACCATCAGAATATCCCCAGAGTGGTCGTCCAATTCCTCGACAAATCGACCCACCCGTGCCACCACATCGTGGATCGTCTCACCTCCGGGTGCCGCCGTAAGGCAGCACGAATCCCGCCAGGCGTCGTAGCCAACGGGGTCCCTGGCGCGAAGTTCAGATTCCAGCTGCCCTTCAAAATTGCCAAGGTCCAACTCTGTAAGAACTGATTCGGTCTCGACAGCACAGTCCATTTTTTTGCCGAGAATCTGCGCAGTCTCCCAAGCCCTTGATAGGGGGGAAGAAATAAGGCGACCTGGTGCGAAGCCTCCCTCCTTCAGCAGAGCAGCAAGTCGAGCAGCCTGTTTCCGACCTTGGGCATTAAGCGGAATGTCGCTGCTGGATTGCCACCGACCCGCAAGGTTCCAGTCTGTCTGACCATGCCGCGCAATTAATAGTGTCATAACTAAAAAATCCCTGGCAAAACGCCATTGTTAATCAGCAGCGTCTGGCTTTCCAGCCAATATTCGCTATGAATTGACAACTTGGGTCGTTTCTTTACCTCCCGAACGCTATCCAGATGAATATTGACTTTATTCAAGGGCGAAGGTATTATTTCCTTAAGATTTGTGCATCGCACAATTTCTTTTTGTATCCTCCTCCAAATATTGATCCCGCCAGAAAATATGGCGGGATTTTTTTAAAAACAAATATAACTAATAAAAACATATATTTAAGAATATTTTTAATATTTTCTCTAATTAATTATTTATGAATTCTTTACTTGCATCAGATTTTCTTATCATATATTTTCTAATGTTTT
>DPVA01000139.1:0-572 GCA_003529705.1 Gammaproteobacteria bacterium
GGCGCAGTTTCTGTTCATCCCAAGGCTCGCGCCGGCCGTCACTTTTAACTACTCTTGGTTGTTCCCGCTCAAATCGCTCAAAGGTAGTAAACCGGTGAGTGCATACCTGGCATTCGCGTCGACGACGAACGGTGGCCCCCGAATCACCCAGGCGGGAATCAATCACCCGGGTATCGTCACTGGAGCAGGCAGGGCAACGCATGGCTGGCCTTTAGGGCGCCGCAACAGGCCTAGGGAGCCGGGTCGCTCTCCGTTTCCGCACCTTCTTTGGCGACTGGGAGCATATCCTCGCGGGAGATCCCCAGCACCAACACGGTGGGACTGGCAACAAAGATTGAAGAATACGTCCCGATCAGGACACCAATCAGCAATGCAATAGCAAACCCCTTGATGATCTCGCCCCCTGCAAGCAACAAGGTCAGAACGACGAGCAAAGTGGTCACCGATGTCAGAACCGTGCGCGGCAGAGTCTCGTTGATTGAGCGGTTCATGATCTCAAGGACGGTACCTTTGCGCATCTTGCGGAAGTTATCCCGAATCCGATCAAAAACAACTATCGTGTCATTAAGTGA
>DPVA01000139.1:865-6700 GCA_003529705.1 Gammaproteobacteria bacterium
AACAACTATCGTGTCATTAAGTGAATAGCCGATCACCGCAAGTACCGCCGCAAGTACTGGCAAGGAAAACTCTATCGCCAAGATGGAGAACACGCCTAGAGTAATCAGCACATCATGCACCAGCGCAATTACCGCACCGACCGCAAAACGCCATTCAAATCTGAACGCAACGTAAATCAGGATACCGATCAATGCATAGAGCATCGCCAATCCGCCTTTCTCTGTGAGTTCACCGCCGACCTGAGGACCCACAAACTCCACCCGACGCATCTGAACCTCGCAATCTGTGACACTTCCGCTTTCAGTTGTGCACTGCTGCAGGCTGCCTTGCAGGCTCTCGGTCAGGGTTTCTCCGACGGAAACCCTGAGTGCGCTCACGACATCACTACTTTGCTCAGAGGCAGCCTTACCTGCGCGAACCGGCAGCCGGACAAGGATATCCCGGGAGGTTCCGAAGTACTGGACAATAGCGTCGTCGATCCCTGCATCTCCCAGAACCGCACGAACCGTAACGGGGTCGGCCGATTGGGCGTACTCGAGTTCCACAAGTGTCCCGCCAGTGAAATCGATTCCAAAGTTGAGACCACGAAGACCCAAAGATCCGATACTCACGACGAGCAGCACAAACGATAACACCCATGCGTCGCGGCGTTTGCCAAGAAAATCGAGCTGGGTGACCTGTTTGAAAATTCGCATTGCTTCAGCCGTCAAATCGTCAACGCCTTAATTCGCTTTCCACCATAAAGAAAGTTAACCAAGGCACGGGTAACAATAATCGCAGTAAACATGGAAGTAATGATGCCAATGCTCAGCGTGACGGCAAATCCTTTTATCGGTCCGGTTCCGAAGTTAAACAGCACGATAGCCGCAATCAGAGTGGTAACGTTGGCGTCGACGATGGTCGACAGCGCTCGTTCATAACCTGTGTGGATACTCGCTTGGGGAGTTGCGCCGTTAAGAATTTCTTCCCGAATACGCTCAAAAATCAGCACGTTTGCATCTACAGCCATACCCACCGTCAGCACAATTCCGGCGACACCGGGGAGAGTCAGGGTCGCCTGCAGCATGGAAAGCACAGCGACAATCAGGACAAGATTGAGCGCCAGCGCAACATTCGCAAAGAGACCAAAGACCCGGTAGTAGATCGCCATGAATATGAGCACCAAGATAAAGCCCACAATCACGGATCGAAATCCCTGATCGATGTTTGCCTGGCCAAGGCTGGGACCCACCGTCCGCTCCTCGATAATCTCCACCGGTGCCGCCAGTGATCCCGCCCGGAGCATCAGCGCCAGGTCTCGGGCTTCCGTGACACTGTCCAATCCTTCAATCTGAAAGCGCTTGCCGAGTTGATCCCGGATAACCGGAGCGGTGATCACCTCCTCAACTCGTTGCTGGGTTCGCAGAACCCTGCCCTGATCGTTCTTCAAGGGTAAACCGTCGGCATCTGTCCGTATAGTGGACCGATTCTCGATATACAGCACTGCCATACGCTTGCCGATATTCTTACCGGTCACTTTCTGATTGATTCTTGCCCCGATCGCATCCAACGTAATACTGACGATCGGCCCGCCACTTTGGGTATCGATACTCGCGGCAGCATCGACAATATTTTCTCCCGAATAGATCACTCGTTTCTCGAGAAGGATTGGCCGCTCGTCGCGGAATCGGTAAATTTTTGAACCCGGAGGCACCTTGCCACCCAACGCGGCCTCCAGGCTGTGCTCCTCATCCACCATCATCATCTCTAGCGTAGCGGTACGACCGAGAATACGCTTTGCACGCGCTGTATCCTGCACGCCGGGAAGTTGCACGACGATCCGACGGTCGCCTTGACGCTGAACCACAGGCTCGGCCACGCCCAACTCATCAACCCGGTTACGAAGTGCCGTTATGTTCTGCTCAAGGGAAAACTTGAACAATTGATCGATCTCGGCGTCTGCGAGATTCGCACGCAGAAGATCCTCTGAGCCCTCTCCTCCCGCCGTTACAACCAGCCCGGGAAGTTTCTGCCGAATGGTTTTCAGTGCAGGCTCGACAGACTCTGCCGAACGAAGCGTGACAATGATGCCGCCTGAGGTGTCACGGGCGATCCCACGGTAACGGATCTTGGCCTCCCGGAGAGTTGAACGCAGGTCTGCGACATAACGATCCTCTGCGCGACGCTGGGCGGACGCCATGTCGACTTCAAGAAGAAAATGAACACCGCCTCGAAGATCAAGACCGAGATACATTGGCAGAGCGCCAACCCTCGAGAGCCAGTCAGGAGCTGCTGGCAGTAGCGTTAAAGCAGTGGTGTACCCCATCGGAAGCCGGACTTCCAACATGTCACGGGCCTGCAACTGGGCATCAGTCGTGGGAAACCGGATACGAATTCCTGAATCATTGAGCGACAACGAGTTGTAAACAAGTCCCGATTCGTCCAATACCTTTTCCACCTGTTCGAACTGGCTCGGCCCGAGGCTCCCTCCACGAACCCCGCGTAACTGTATACCTGGGTCATCGCCAAAGAGATTCGGCATCGCATAGAAGGCGCCTGGCAGAATAACCACCGCGATGATCAGCCATTTCCACCACGGCGTATGATTACGCATCGGCTTAATAGGTACCTTTAGGCATAACCTGCGAAACGGCTTGTCTTTGGACCTTGACGTTGAGCCCGGAAGAGATTTCCAAGGTGATAAAGTTATCGTCGACCTCCGTCACTTTCCCCAAAAGACCTCCGTTGGTCACTACCTCTTCGCCTTTGGCCAATGCCGCGACCATTTCTTTGTGCTGCTTTGCCCGTTTTTGCTGAGGACGGATCAACAGAAAATAGAAAAGGACAAAAATAACCACCAATGGCAGGAGGCTGAACAGACTGCCGCCTGCGTCTCCCCCCGCCTGTGCGAAGGCGTCGGAAATCAGAAAATCCATTTTGCTACCTCATAAATTCAAGACGTAGAACGGCGCGCGATTATACGACATCAGCGTTTTGACCGCTGAAAACCACCATAAATTCATCGGCAAAAGCCTCAAATCCCCCGCTAGAAATTGCGTCACGGATGTCAGACATCAGCGTCTGGAAAAATACCAGGTTGTGTAACGTACATAGCCTTGGTCCGAGCAGTTCGCCAGTGACATGCAAATGACGCAGATAAGCTCGGCTGAACTGCACGCACGCAGGACACGGACAGTCTGGATCGACCGCGCGCGTATCGTCGCGGTTAACGGCGTTCCTGAGGCGCACGATTCCCCGGCGCGTATACAACCAGCCGTTACGGGCGTTTCGGGTCGGCAGGACACAGTCAAACAGGTCGATTCCGCGCGCTACTCCCGCCAACAGATCTTCTGGCTTACCGACACCCATGAGATACCGGGGCTGATTGGTGGGCATGGCAGGCGTGACAGTCTCAAGGACTCTAAGCATATCCTCTTTAGGCTCTCCCACCGAGAGGCCTCCAAGCGCATAGCCATCAAATCCAATCTCCTGTAAACGCTCAAGCGCCTCCAACCGGAGGGCTTCATGCATGCCGCCCTGAGCAATACCAAAAAGCGCCTGGTCGGGGCCTAGTTGGTAATCGCGACAACGTTCGGCCCAGCGAAGAGACAGCGTCATCGATTCCCGGGCCTGGTCGATGGTTGCGGGATAGTCGGTGCATTCATCGAAACACATAACGATGTCCGAACCCAGCGCTCTTTGCACCTGCATTGATGTCTCTGGCCCAAGAAAAACGGTAGATCCATCCACCGGCGAGCGGAAAGTGACTCCTTCCTCTTTGATGTCCTTTTTATTCGCCAAACTCCAGACCTGGAAGCCGCCGGAGTCGGTAAGGATCGGACCGCCCCATCCCATGAAATCGTGAAGACTTCCATGCAGATTGATAATGTCGGTCCCGGGCCTCAACATCAGGTGAAAAGTGTTTCCGAGGATAATCTGCGCTCCGGTAGACACGACCTCACTTGGGCTGACCGAACGAACAGACCCGACGGTACCAACCGGCATAAACGCCGGGGTCTCCACAACGCCCCGGGGAGTCTCGAGGCGACCTCGCCGGGCGTTACCATCCCAATGACTGAGCGTGTATTTCATTCGGGCGTCCGGGATTCAAGAAGCATGGCATCTCCATAACTGAAAAAACGGTAACGGTTGTCAACCGCATGGGCATAGGCTTCACGAATCCGCTGCGCACCGGCGAAAGCACTCACCAGCACAATCAAGGTAGAACGCGGCAGATGAAAATTCGTAATCAACGTATCAACAACCTGAAACCGGTGGCCGGGCCGAATGAAAAGACGGGTCAGTCCACGGGTCGGCTTCAGTTCTCCGCCCTGCGCAGCCGACTCCAATGCCCGAACTACCGTGGTACCCACAGCAACAACTCGTCCACCCCGGGCGCGGGTATCCCGGACAGATTCCACCAATGCCTCATCGACGACAATCTCTTCAGAATGCATTTCGTGCTCATCCAGGACATCAGACTTCATCGGCAAAAACGTCCCCGCGCCTACGTGGAGCGTGAGTCTAGCGAGTTTGACCCCCTCGGCAGCAAGTTGCGCCAACAGCGCCTCGTCAAAATGCAGTCCTGCCGTCGGCGCTGCGACGGCGCCGGGATGTTTCGCGTATACGGTCTGATAACGGTCGTCGTCTGCTCGACCACCAGGGCGTTCAATATACGGTGGCAACGGGGTCTCGCCTTCCCGGTACAGAAGCGCCTCAAAACTGCTGCCGTCACTGCAGGCCACAACGAAGAACATACCTTCTCTGCCTAATATCTTAAGTCGTGCTCCGCCGATAGTCGTGAGCTCAGCTCCTGATTCTGGAGTCTTGTTCGCGCGGATCTGGACTAGCGCCTGCGACCCGCCGTATAACCTTTCAAGCAAGAGTTCGAATTTGCCGCCAGTTCCGGTCTTGTGCCCGTGAAGTCGTGCCGGAAGCACTTTCGTCTCGTTGACGACGAGCAGATCAGTAGGCCGCAGGCGAGTGGCAAGCTCTGAAAACTGGCCGTCGATCAACGCGCCGCCTGGGGGGGGAACGATTAGTAAGCGACTCGCAGTTCGTTTTTCCGGCGGTGACTGGGCAATCAGTTCCTCAGGCAAGGTGTAGGCATATTCGTGGCTAGACTGCATTGGGATGTGAATGAAGACGGAGACCCACAGACCGGATTAGTTTATCCAAAACGTGGATTCTATCGGCTGTTCTCACTCGGCCCAACTAAACCTCTGCTTCAATACGGGAAAGGTCAAGGGGCCCCCTTGGAGAGAACGGCCGAGGCTTCCGCCTGGCGCTTGGGGGTCCGCGAAAAGGTCTCCAGCAATCGAGCCGTATCGCGGGGATTCAGCAGGTGATACCCATTGCTCTCGTAGAAACGGATTGCCCAATCGGAGTCATCCTAGGTACCGACGAGAAGCCGTCCCGCGGCCCGGCGATCAATGCACCCCAACAACGAGCAACCCAAGCCACACCGCTGGTGTCTGGGAGGCACATAAGCGTGCGGTCTAAGCTTTACCACACCGCGGGCCTGGGAACTCATAACGGCACGTAGTTCCTGGTCCTGGTTTATGCCCCAGAAAATGACCCCGTCGCCGGGTTCCCGGTGCATTTTGCGCGCCGACATCTATGACTGGTGCCGGAATTACTGAGGAATTACCCTCCTGATATACCTGCGCTGCCGAGTTGATCACGGGGCAGGTGGGCGAAAGATCGGTCACTCACCGCACTTGGAGAGGCTCGTACTCGTTATCTATCTTTTTCATAGTAGCAAGGGAGGTTGTGGTTATGGGTTTGTGGATTCTTCCCTTTTTCTGTTGACAGCTGCCCGCGGTTGCCAGATAATGTTTGTATTACAAACTGGT
>DPVA01000111.1 GCA_003529705.1 Gammaproteobacteria bacterium
AGAACATGCTCTCCTGACGAAAGAGAATCAGGCCGTCAAGATTCGCCTCCGCCATAGCTTGCCGTGTTCGGGTAATCCGAAGATCGAATTCGTCTCTTGGGAAGTGGAGCATTTCTACGTGATGACGAGGCGGAATTGGGTGAGAAAAACCGCTGGGCTATATATTTAGGCCGGGGTTTCGGTCGGCTGGTCATGCTGCCAGAGGATATCTGGTTCGCCCGCAGCCTGGTTGAGGCTACGGGCCATCACGAACAGAAGATCCGAGAGGCGGTTAATGTACTGGCGTGATGCATCGGAAACTGCATGCCCGTCATCAACGGAAAACAGGACCCGCTCAACTCGCCTGCAGGTGCTTCGCGCAACGTGACAAAGCGCAGCAGCCCGGGTGCCTCCAGGGAGAATAAATTCTTCTAGCGGGGCCAGTGCTGCGTTGAGTTCGTCCAGCATATTCTCAACATCTATCACGCGTTCAGGGGGCACCAGTGTATGACCAGGCAGGCTCAACTCACCGCCGAGGTCAAACAGTGTGTGCTGCACCGCTGTGAGAAATTGATGGATTTCTGCTGGCAGGGTTTCAGTCATCATCAGGCCGATGACACTGTTCAACTCGTCGACCTGACCCATAGCTTCAACTCTCGGCGAGGTCTTGGGCACCCGTGTCCCATCGCCGAGTCCCGTCGTACCCTCATCCCCGGTACGGGTGTATATTTTACTAAGCCGTTTTCCCATGGAGTGGTTCCTTAATGTAGTCCGGTAATAGTAAATCAAGCGCTTCACGGAATATAGACACAAGTGGCAGGTAGCCAGCAAGTAGTTTGGTGCGAAAAGTCTTTGAAAGCGTAATGTCAACTATACCGCGCCGGCTTTTCATGACTGTCGAGTAACTCAGGCGGGCTTGCATATGTAGGTGTTTAGACGGCATGCTTAAGGTTCAGGCCGCCGATCATAAACGATAAAAGGAGCAGATATGTATCAGTACGAGGCGTATGAGGATCCCATCCAGCGTCCACGTTATACCGGACTGCCAACCTTCATGAGAGCGCCTTACCGGGAAGACTACGCTGATCTCGATATCGCGATGGTTGGTGTTCCGTTTGACGGGGGCGTGACCAACCGCACCGGTGCGCGCCATGGCCCCCGTGAGATCCGCAATCAGTCAAGTCTTATGCGTAGGCGTAACCAATCAAGCGGAATCAGTCCTCATGACCTCTGTACAGTTGCCGATGTGGGTGATGCCTGGGTGCAATCACCTTTTCACTTGGAAAAGAGCCTTGACGAAATCCGCGAATTTTTCTCACGACTACATGACTCCGGGGTGGTGCCGGTCTCTGCTGGGGGCGATCATTCTGTCACGCTGCCGATTCTTCGGGCAATTGCAAAGGAGAGGTCTGTTGGGTTAGTGCATTTTGATGCACATTGTGACACCGGTGACGATTATCTCGGGTCTAAGTTCCATCACGGTGCACCGTTCCGTCGGGCTGTTGAAGAGAATCTGATCGACCCCAAGCGCACAATTCAGATCGGTATCCGGGGATCGCTGAATGACCTTGATCAGTGGCAGTTTAGTCACGACACCGGGATGCGGGTGATTTATATGGATGAGTTTTACGAGCTCGGTGTCAAGTCTGTGATCAGCGAGATTCACCGTGTCGTCGGCGAAGATCCCTGTTACCTTACCTTCGATGTTGACGGATTGGATCCGGTGTATGCGTCCGGGACTGGTACTCCGGAGGTAGGAGGGTTCAGTACGGTCGAAGCGCAACTGATGATTCGCGGGTGCCGGGGCCTGAATCTTGTAGGAGGTGACGTGGTGGAGGTGGCGCCGCCTTTTGATCCGAGCGGCAATACCGCCCTGACCGGTGCGACCATGATGTTCGAGATTCTATGTGTTGTGGCGGATGCCGTGGCGAGAAAGGGCGGGGCATAAACCCGTCCGGCAAGCGTCGAGCTCTCATCCCGGCCGTATTCCGAAAGTTGGCATGTCTTTCGGAATATGATGAAAGGCCTGCTGGTAGCAGGGGAAGGTGGCCCAGCGTCCCAAGGTCTGAGCGACGGAATTTTTTCAAGTCGCTCTGGGCGAGACCGAAAGCCTCAGCGTGAATAATCTGGGGTAGGTTGACGCGGTTGCTGGAAATCTCGCCAAGTGGGCGTGATTCTTGCTAGGTGGCCGGATCAGGGGGAATTCCAAACTCTGTTGGCGTGCGAAGCGTTAGGATTTTATAATTTCTTCACTCTCCGTCGGTTTTACTACCGTAGAACCTCAATATTACTACCCCAGGGTCGCTTTGATGCCGAATTACACCGCACCTTTGAATGATTTGCGCTTTGCGTTGGACCTTGCTGGCCTCAAAGAGGTCGCCTCGTGGCCAGGTTTTGAAGACGCTAGCGAAGATTTGACTGATGCCGTCCTCGATGAGGCGGCGAAGTTCGCGACAAATGTACTTGCACCGATCAATCAGGCAGGAGATCAGAGCGGACCTACTGTTGAGGATGGCGTCGTCACCACGTCACAGGCCTGGCGGCAGGCATACGCTCAATTTAGCGAAGCCGGTTGGACTGGGCTGGTTCTAGATCCACAATACGGCGGTCAGGGGTTGCCGCAGACGCTGGCATGTGCCGTGCAGGAAATGTGGGATGGTGCGAATATGGCGTTTGGACTGTGTCCCATGCTTTCCCAGACCGCTGCCGAAGCTATTTTTCTAAAAGGGAGTGGCGAACAGAAAGCCCAGTATTTGCCCGCATTGGTCTCGGGAAGGTGGACTGGCACGATGAATCTCACGGAACCCCAGGCAGGGTCAGATCTTGCCGCAGTCCGCACGCGCGCGGTGCCTTGTGATGAAGGGCATTATCTTGTGAGCGGGCAGAAGATCTACATCACCTACGGAGAGCACGATCTTTCAGAGAATATCATTCACTTAGTTCTAGCCCGCACGCCCGAAGCACCCGAGGGGGTTAAGGGGATTTCACTTTTTATTGTTCCTAAATACATTCTGGATGCAGACGGCGAGCCCGGTGAGCGCAATGACGTAAGGTGTGTTTCGCTAGAACATAAACTCGGTATCCATGGCAGCCCCACGGCGGTTCTGTCTTATGGGGATCAGGGCGGTGCTGTGGGCTACCTTGTGGGAGAGGAAAACCGCGGACTGGAATATATGTTTATTATGATGAACCGAGCGCGGCATGCTGTCGGGATTGAAAGTTACGCAATTGCCGAACGTGCTTATCAGCGCGCTTTGACTTTTGCCCGCGACCGAGTTCAGGGCCGAGCCGTAGGCGATGTAAGCACCGAACGTGCGACGATTGCACGTCATCCTGATGTTCAGCGAATGCTTCTTAGTATGCGAAGCCGAATTGAAGCGATGCGTGCGCTTTCGCTGTTCGCGGCAGCGTCTGCGGATCGTGCCAGTCACCATCCGGATGCTGAGGAGCGCGCGCTCGGCCAGCGTCGAGTGGAGGTGTTGACGCCGATTGTTAAAGGCTGGAGCTCTGAGGTCGGTAACGAGATCACAGGATTGGGTTTGCAGGTGCATGGGGGTATGGGATTCATTGAGGAGACGGGTGCTGCCCAGCATTACCGTGACGCTCGGATCACTACTATCTACGAAGGTACGACCGGAATCCAGGCGGCCGATCTGGTCGGTCGGAAGCTGCTTCGCGATGGGGGCGGCATGATCAATGAGCTGATTGATCTGATGCGCGCAGATGTTTCAGCCGTAGCCGGCAGCGCGGCGCAAGCCCCCGGGGAGGTGGGTGCCGCCGCACTGAGTCTTGTCGAGAGTCTTTCCGATGCCACCGCAACCATTCTGGATAGCGCTACCCGGGACCCGAGAAGCCCATTTCATAAGTCTTTTGACTACCTTATGCTGTTTGGCGTCGCGGCAGGCGGCTGGCAAATGGCCCGTGCGGTCGGCGCAGCCCAGAAGATGCTAGATACCGGCGACGGCGACTTTGACTTCTGCCAGGCCAAGATTCTCAGTTGCATCTACTATGCGCGTAAGGAACTCCCACAGGGGCGGGCACACGCAGAGGCGATTCACGCGCAGGATCTACCGGCCGAAGCGCTTGATCAATGGGTAGCCTGAGCTCACGCGAGTTTTAGTCCGTTTGCGACGGGCCGTTCCGGCTTCGCCAGGACCACTGACCCGTCTGTTTGCGGGAAGCCCGTGACCAGACATTGGGAACGTACTGGTCCGATCTG
>DPVA01000122.1 GCA_003529705.1 Gammaproteobacteria bacterium
AACATGTCCAACTGTAAGCATTCCCGTAACATTTGGAGGCGGTATTACAATGCAGTATGGATCGCCTTTCCCTTGAGGTTTGAAATAACCATTCTCTTCCCAGCATTTGTAATGCTTTTCTTCGAATTTCTGGGGTTGATATTTCTTATCCATAATTTATGTTTACTTTATATTATGTGATCTAACATCATAATTAGATTCTTTGTATTCTTTATATTTTATCCTGGCTTGTTTTTTCAGTTCTTCATTATTCGGAATGATCTCAATTAACCTGTTTGCGTTCTTGTAATTACCAAGATCCTGATCTGAAAGATTAATTAATACATCCGAATCGCCCAACAAATCCCCATTATGTGTGACAGATATACTGTTACTTAATTCCTTTTCTTTGGATATTTTAATTGTATTTGGCAAAAAACTCTCTTTTTTGAAGCCCCATAGAAGTTCGCTTAGCTTTTCAGAAAAACTATGATTTGGGGTCAGAATATTGATTGATTTTTTCATCTTGTATGCTTTTTCAGAGAGTTTGCACACAAACATCATCGTACTCTCCACATCATCTTTTGAGAGGATATAAAAATCAACTTCCTTCATTGTTATGAATTCTTTTTGCTCTGATTGAGAATGAATTCCGATAGCATTGGAACTGGTCTTCCCGTGCTTCCTTTCTGTGCGCCCGATTTCCATGCTGTTCCAGCGATATCGAGGTGAGCCCATTTCATATTTTTTGTAAACCTTCCTAAAAAACAAGCAGCTGTAATTGAACCGCCATAGCCACTCCCAATATTTGCCATATCTGCAAAATTACTCTTTAACTGATTATCGTATTCACTGCCCATTGGCATTTTCCATGCTTTGTCAGAAGCTTTATCTGCAGCATCCATTAAATTGTTACTCAGATCTTCATTATTGCTCATTATTGCTGTTCTGATGTGACCAAGAGCAACAACACACGCGCCTGTTAGAGTGGCAACATCGACAATAAATTTGGGATTGAAACGCTCAGAATAAGTTAAAGCATCACACAAAATTAACCGTCCTTCCGCATCTGTGTTTAAAATTTCTATTGTTTGCCCAGACATACTCTTTACAATATCACCTGGAAGAGTAGCTGAACTACTCGGACGATTTTCACATGCTGGAACAACAACATTAAGGTTGATCGGGAGCTTCATTTCAGCGACGGCACATATCGCGCCAATCACTGTTGCCGCTCCGCACATGTCATATTTCATCTCGTCCATTGCCGCGGCGGGCTTTAGGGAGATTCCGCCCGCGTCGAAGGTAATGCCCTTGCCGACCAGAACCACCGGCGCGTCGGAGCGTCGCGCCCCCTGATGCTCCATTACGATAAGTCGGGCTGGCTCCCGACTGCCGCGGGAAACCGATAGCAGTGCTCCCATGCCCAGGGCTTTCATCTTGGCCTCGTCCAGTACCTTGATTTTCAGTTTGTGACTGTTCCCAAGTTTTTTTGCCTGGTTGGCAAGGTAGTTCGGCGTGCAAATATTGCCCGGCAGATTGCCCAGGTCTTTGGCAAGTGCCACCCCGTTAGCGATGGCGCAGGCTTCCTGAATTCCCGCACGCATTGCGGAATCGTTTTTTGTGGAATCGGAGAGCAAAGTGATACGTTTCACCGTACAGTGGCGACGGGCAGTCTCTTTTCCCTTCGTAGTTTTCAACTCACTAAATCGGTAACCGGCTTCCTGAATAGCTTGGGATATCATTCGGGCGCGGGTTCCCGCGTCAGCGCCAGTAACTGCTATTTCAGTCAAAGCAACCACAGCACTAACGGACCGAGTGCTGCATAACTGACGCGCAGCTACGAGTGTCGTGCTTGCAAAGTCATCGATATCCGGCTTATCACCCACCCCTACCAGCAGCAAGCGTTTCGCCTGAATCCCCATGGGAGAGGGGACCAACAATACGCTCCCCGGGCGTCCATCAATATCTCCAGAGTGTATTAAGGACTGAATGAGGCCCTTTGATGCTTTTTCAATTTTCCGCGTGGTCGGCGGTTGTTGCGTGCCTTCCCGGACCGCCACCACCAGACAGTCAGTACGGGCGCGAAGTACATCAAGAGACGATAGTTGGATTTTCATAAAATTCCTGGGCAGGCAGACCGCACGCGTGTGCGGATGGTGGGACAGAGTCACTGATTCACGTAAAATGATTGCGTATTCTGGTGGCTGATTGAACGTGATGTCAAAACCTCTTTTGCGGTGCAATCCATGATTCTGCGCAGGGCGCTGGCCCGGGAAGTGCTCGTGACAAGCTTTGCCGTCACCGCGGTAATTTTTTGTATTTTCATCGTGGTCCGGGTGCTGGGATTTTTGCGCCAGGCGGCTGAGGGCGTCATCCCCGTGGACAGTATCTTTCTACTGCTGTTCCTGAAAGTCATCGCATACATGGATGTCATTTTGCCGCTGATGATGTTTGTTGCGATGCTGTTGGTGTTAGGCCGTTGGAGCCGCGAAAATGAACTCACCATCATGGCGGCTTCAGGTCTGGGTCTGCCACACCTGCTTCGGCCCGTGGCTTTTCTGACCGTCGTAGGCGTCATCATCGTCGGGAGTTTCTCTCTGGTGGTTGGTCCGATGGCGGTACGCTCGGTTGGCGCGATAGAGCATGAACTCAAATCCCGAACTGACATTGTTGGTGTCAGTCCCGGGATATTTATGGAAGCACAAGCGGGACGGGCCGTCTACTTTGTGGAGAAACTGAATAAAGACAATGGCAGATATGAAGGTGTGTTCGCCTGGGGTTCAGACGCGGGACGCGAGGGCGTGGTACTTGCACAGTCGGCGCACCGCCACTCGGACCCGGACAAGGGTGAGGTATTCCTGGTACTTGAGAACGGTGTCCGGTATGAGGGAGCGCCGGGGGACAGTGTGTACCGGGTGATCAATTTTGAACGATATACCCTCAGAGACAAGAGTTCGGCAACAGCACCCCCGAGATATCCACTTCATGGTTGGGAGACAATACGGCTATGGCGAAGTGCGGGAGCTCATGAGCAGAAGGAGATCGCCTGGCGAATCTCTAAAATTCTTGTTCTGCCAGTACTGATGGTATTTGCACTGGGTTTTGGTCGGGTACAACCGCGCAGCAGCCGCTATGTTTCGATGTTCAGCGCACTCCTTGTTTATTTCACGTACACGAATCTGGTTACTATGGCCTGCGCACGGATTCCAAACGAAGGTGTCGGCGCCATGGGGATTCTAGCGTTGGTGCACGTCAGTTTTGCTTTTGCTGCGGCCTATCTTTTTTGGCGCCGTGCCCACGATCAGCCGTTGCGGTTTGGGATACGCACCGCCGAGCGGACTGGTTGACGCCCGATGAAACTTTTGGAGCTTTATCTTGCGAGGGTGCTCATGGGTCAGATTCTCGTGGTCTTGGCCGTGCTCGCCGGCATTTTCGCATTCGTCACCTTTATTGATCAGGTTTCCTATCTCGGCACGGGAAATTATTCCGTGCTCGATGCATTGCGCTATGTCCTTTTGAGTACACCCAGGATTACATATGAGATTTTTCCTATGGCAGTCCTGATTGGAGCGATTCTGGGCCTTTCTATGCTGGCGTTGGACTCCGAGTTGATCGTGATGCGCTCCAGCGGGGTGTCGATCGCTCAGATCACTTCGGCGGTGCTGAAGTTGGGGTTGTTTCTTGCCCTAATCGCGCTCCTGATCGGCGAGTTTCTGACGCCTTGGACCGAAACACTGGCACAAAGGGGCCGGGCCCAGGCGCTTGAGCGGAATATCGAGCAGAAGTCGGACTCTGGACTCTGGATGCGGGATGGAGGGACTTTTGTAAACGTACGCGAAGTTATGCCTGACCTTTCGCTGCGAGATATCCGGGTGTTCCAGTTCGATAATAGCCGCCAACTCCGAGCGCTGGTCCACGCCGGTCGGGGTTATTTCTCGGAAACGTTTTGGGATCTCGACGAGGTAAAGCAGACTTTGATCGACGAACAGGGTTTCACCACCGTTGCTCAGGGCCCTAAGGCTCGCTGGACTACGCCTGTCACTCCCCAGACAATGTCGGTTTTTCTGGTTCAGCCGGATCAGTTGTCATTGATGCAGTTACGCAAATACATTGCGCACCTGGTTACGAATGTCCAGGATACCAGGAATTTTGAGCTTGCCTATTGGTCGAAACTCAATTTGCCGCTAGCAACGGGTGTAATGCTGCTGCTTGCTATACCGTTCGTATTCGGCAGTATCCGTACCGACAGCATGGGGAGAAATCTCTTTATCGGTATCATGATTGGCATAGCCTTCTTTGCCGCGAGTAAAGCGTTGGGATACATTGTGCTGGTCTACCAGTTGCCACCTATCCTTGGCGCCAGCTTGCCAACGCTGGCTTTCGCGTTTGTGGCGGGATTGCTGTATCGCCGTATCCCGTGAATTAGACTCCACCTGACTCATACGACTGAGATAACATTGACCCCCCCAAGCGTTGTGATGCAAAACCCGAGCCCGATCATCACCGAACCCTTTTCCGGAGAACGTGTTTGGAGTTCGTCCTCAGCGCTAGAGGCGCAGACACGATTCTCTTTATCAAGGGAGGGTATTGCAGGGAAGTGCGCTAAAGAACTCTCCGGCCTTGCGGAGAGCGTCGCCAACCGAGACGCGCCGGCCAAAGACGGTATTCCGTCGCATTCCAGTCTTGATGCCTGCCGCGAACTCGCCGCCTCTGTCCGTAGGGTACTGGATCAAGGTCCGGGGTTTGCCATCATCGACGACTTTCCTTTAGCCGATTGGAGCCCGCGTGCTATTCGCTCGATGTATTGGGGCTTCATGAGTCTGATCGGCAGGCCAGTGGCACAGACGTTCACAGGTGAGATGATTTATGACGTTCGGGATGAGGGAATCCAGGCAGAACTTGGGAAAGGTGTACGTTCTTCCAAAACAGCAGACGGACAGGTCTACCATACTGATAATCATCCCCGGCCACCGAGTTACGTTTCTCTACTGTGTTTGAGGACAGCAGAAGAGGGAGGTCTCAGCGGACTCATCAATCTTTACACGGTCTATAACCAGTTACTTGCACGGCATCCAAACCGGATTCGTCGAATGTACCAGTCTTTCTGGTTCGATCGACAAAGAGAGCACGCCCCAGAAGAAAGTCCCGTCAGCAAAAATCCTATCTTCGAGATTGGTGAAGATGGGTTAAGGATTCGCGTGGTGACCACGCTGATTAGGCAGGGTTATGAACTCGCCGGGGAAGCGCTTGATCACGAGACCCGTGAAGCGCTGGATGCGCTGGATGAGGTGATGGAGTCGCCCGGCCTGGGCAAGACCTTTGCTTTCCAGCCGGGCCAGATTCAGATTATCAACAACCGCCGTATCGGCCACCGAAGAACGCCATTTCGGGATGCTTCAGAACCTGAGAAGAGGCGTCACCTCATCCGTTTGTGGCTAAGGGATGAGGGTGACCCGTCATTTTTGGGTTGACGCCCGGGCGCTCTGGGGCATTTTGGTCTTTCGCTGAAACTCAGTTACCGTTGAGCGCATTTTTGGGCTCTACGAAGTCGTAGCCGAGATCGTTGGCAACTTCAAGGCAAGTTACCTTACCAGCGTGGACGTTAAGCCCATTGCATAGGTGCGGGTCTTGCTCGAGTGCCGCACGATAGCCGTTATTCGCCAGAGCAAGAATGTGCGGTAGGGTGACATTGTTGAGTGCGAAGGTAGAGGTTCGTGGAACCCCGCCTGGCATATTGGCGACGCAATAGTGCACCACGTCGTCGACGACATAGGTAGGTTCAGCATGAGTAGTAGGTTTTGAGGTCTCGCAGCAGCCGCCCTGGTCAATGGCGACATCGACAATAACCGAACCGGGTTTCATAGCGCTCACCATCTCGGCAGTGACCAATTTAGGCGCGGCGGCACCGGGAATGAGTACGCCCCCGATGACGAGATCAGCCTCGAGCACGTGCCGTTCAAGTGAATCGCGGGTCGAGAATACGGTATTGGTAGATCGCCCAAACTGCTGCCAGTGAGCTTCGATGACTTCAGGGCTTCGGTCAATGACCCAGACGTCAGCGCCCATACCCACGGCGATGTGTGTCGCGTGCGTGCCAACGACACCGGAGCCCAGAACCACCACTTTGGCTGGGTCCACACCTGGGACGCCTCCAAGCAGCATGCCCAGGCCTCCGTGAGGTTGTTCCAGGCAATAGGCACCCGCTTGAATCGCCATTCTTCCGGCGACTTTTGACATCGGCGCCAGCAGAGGAAGCCCCCCATGTGGGGACGTTACGGTCTCATAGGCGATGCAGGTGGCGCCGCTGGAGACGAGATCACGGGTTTGATCGGGATCTGGAGCAAGATGCAGATAGGTAAATAGAATCTGACCGGACGAGAGCATGGCCCGTTCGTTCGCCTGCGGTTCCTTGACCTTTACGATCATTTCGGCCCGGGCAAAGATCTCTTGAGGATCATCGATGATCTCCGCCCCTACCGAACGATATTCGGCGTCTGAGGCGCCAATCCCCTCGCCGGCCAGGGATTGAACCATCACCTGGTGGCCCTGGACCACAGTCTCGCGCACGCTGGCAGGCGCCATGCCTACCCGGTACTCGTGATTTTTGATCTCCTTTGGAACACCTATCAGCATGTCACTTTCTCCGAATCATTAAAAAGTTAGAGGTAAGGGCAACAGACTTTGTCGTTACCAAAAAACACTTCAACGGCGAATCCCCCGATTCCCTGTGTGTTTCGAATTCAACTCACCTGCTGGGAGCGCATATCTGACCGATTGATTCCAGCAACAGCAACCGGCGCTTTCATTGCATCCCGTCGGAAGGGTTCCCCCAGTTCCTGGTTTAAGACAACTTCAATGAAGGTTGTCAGGTTATTGTTCATTTGCTGGTCGACGGCCGTGTTCAGAGCCTGCGTGAGAGCGTCTGCCGTTTCGACCTTAACGCCGTTGAGCCCACAGGCTTTGGCCACTTCGGCATATTCAACCCCGACATTCAGCTCGGTTCCGACGAAGTTATCCTCATACCAGAGAGTGGTATTGCGCTTTTCTGCTCCCCACTGATAGTTACGGAAAATAATCATGGTAATCGGTGGCCACTCATTGCGGCCGCAGGCAGTCATTTCGTTCATGGAGATGCCAAAAGCACCATCTCCTGCGAAGCCAACCACGGGTATATCGGGGCAGCCTATTTTGGCCCCCAGTATCGAAGGGAACCCATATCCGCAGGGCCCAAACAGCCCGGGGGCGAGATATTTGCGACCGGCCTCGAAGTTCGGATAGGCATTGCCGATTGCGCAGTTGTTACCGATATCCGAGGAGATAATGGCTTCTTTGGGAAGTGCCGCCATAATCGCCCGCCAGGCTTGGCGCGGAGACATCCTCTCAGGCTGATTGTCGCGTGAGCGCTGGTTCCAGGTGGTACCAGGGTCGTCTTCTTCGTGATCCATGGTGGCAAGCTCTTCCGACCAGGAGTTCTTGCTGCGGGCAACCTCGGCAAGCCGGGCGTCGCGGCCGGAGTTTCCAGCATCGGGAGACAACTGTTCGAGCAGTTGCTGCGCCACTCGTTTAGCATCTCCCTGAATAGCAACCTCAACACGCTTTGTTAGGCCTATCCGGTCAGCGTTGATGTCTACTTGGATCAGGCGGGCATCCTGAGGCCAGTAATCGATTCCGTAGCCAGGCAGCGTGGAGAAGGGATTTAGTCGGGTGCCGAGCGCCAAGACGACATCCGCCTGCGCAATAAGTTCCATCGCCGCTTTTGATCCGTTGTACCCAAGTGGCCCGGCAAACAGTGAGTGGGACCCCGGAAAGGCATCGTTATGCTGATAGTTGCAACATACTGGCGCGCTCAGTTTTTCTGCAAGCGCGGCAGACGCTTCTATGGCGCCACTCAGCACCACCCCCGCTCCGTTCAGGATTACGGGGAACTGAGCTTCCGAGAGTAGAGTCGCTGCACGGACGATTGAATCCGCACCGCCCGGGGAGCGTTCAATACCGATGACTTGGGGCAATTCGATATCGATGACCTGCGTCCAGAAGTCACGCGGCAAATTAATCTGCGCCGGCGCCGAGCCCCTGCGGGCTTTTTCGATGACTCGGTTCAGGACTTCGGCAATCCGGGTTGGGTCTCGTACTTCTTCCTGATAGCAAACCAGATCCTGAAAGATCGCCATCTGTTTGACCTCTTGAAATCCTCCCTGGCCAATCGTCTTGTTTGCTGCTTGGGGCGTTACCAAAAGGAGCGGAGTGTGGTTCCAGTAGGCTGTCATCACTGGGGTCACGAAGTTCGTGATGCCGGGTCCATTCTGGGCAATGGCCATACTCATTTTGCCCGAAACACGGGTGTAGCCATCGGCGCTCATGCCGGCGTTACATTCGTGGGCGCAGTCCCAGAATTTGATGCCCGCTGCTGGAAACAGGTCTGAAATCGGCATCATTGCTGATCCGATAATGCCAAACGCGTGTTCGATACCGTGCAGCTGTAGGACTTTGACAAACGCCTCTTCTGTGGTCATTCTCATTAACTTCACTCCTGTAATCTGGCCTCGCCGGACGAGCGTTACAGCACGAGACCTATGTCGAAAAAGATGGGTGTAACGGTGTTGTAAACGCTTACGCAGTTCTGGTCCGCGATCACCGGTCAGGCTGTCAATCGCGGCCGTCTGCCATCGGCAAAAGAGCATGTCCCCGATACACCCGGGCATGTGCTTGCACAGTAATCCGATGAGCGACTGATTAACCGGGTATCATATAATTCTTCGATTAGTGAAGCCACCACAATTGATCAAATTTGTTAAGGAATAATTCATGAAATACGATCCGGAATTCCTCGAAAACCACTGGATGCCGTTCACTTCCAACCGGGACTTTAAAGCGGACCCTCGGATTGTTGTTCGAAGTGAAGGCGTTTATATGTACAACGACGCCGAGGAGCGGATTCTGGATGGATCTTCCGGGCTTTTCTGCTGTGCGGCCGGCCACAGCCGGCCTGAGATCGCACAGGCTGTCCATGACCAACTTAAGACCTCGGCATACGTGCCTCCCTTTCAACTGGCTCAGCCTCTTTCCTTTGAACTTGCCCGACGAGTAGCAAAACTAACCCCGGCTGGGCTCGACCATATCTTTTTCGGAAACTCCGGTTCCGAAGCCGTCGATACGGCAATGAAAGTGGCTTACGCTTATCACTATGCGCGCGGTGAAGGGCAGCGCCAGCGTTTTGTTTCGCGTGAAAGGGCGTATCACGGTGTGAACATGGCCGGTGTTTCCCTGAGCGGGATGATTAAAAACCGTCAAGCCTTTGGCCCGGGCATCCCTGGTGTTGTTCACATGCGCCATACCTGGTTACCTGAAAACCGTTTTGTAAAGGGCCAGCCGAATGAGGGTCTGGCTCTGGCCGATGATCTTTTGCGTCTTGCCATGAATTACGGGCCGGACACTATAGCTGCATGTATCGTCGAACCCGTTGCCGGGTCGACGGGCTGTCTTGTCCCACCCAAGGGTTACCTCCAAAGGCTGCGCGAGATCTGTGATCAGCACGGCATCCTGCTAATTTTTGATGAGGTGATTTGTGGTTTTGGTCGCATGGGCGCCCCGTTTGCATCGCAGGCATTTGGGGTCACGCCCGACATCATGACAATGGCAAAGGCTCTGACCAACGCCGCCCAGCCAATGGGTGCGGTGGCAGTGAGTGACAAGGTATACGACGCCATAATGGACAGTTCCTCAGAGGGTGCGATTGAATTCTTTCACGGCTACACCTATTCAGGACACCCGGGTGCCTGTGCTGCGGGGATCGCAACGATGGATATCTTCGAAAAAGAAAATCTTATCGAACGCGCGGCCGAGCTTTCCGGATATTTCCTCGACCAGGTTTTTGCCTTGAGTGATATTCCATTGGTAACTGATATTCGCGGTTACGGACTCTTTGCCGGAATCGATCTTGAGCCGATGGGGAACCCTGGTGTTCGCGGGATCGACTTCCAAAAGCGGCTGTTCAAGAATGGGCTCCACATCAAGATGACCGGGGATGCTGCATTGTTGGCCCCACCCCTGATCAGCGAGCGTCACCATATTGACCGGATTTGTGAGGTGATCAGGCAGACCTTAGCCGAATATTAATTCCACCCGTCGGCACATCATCGTCCCTTACACATTGTTTTCTTTGTTATTTTTCCGGAAAGCCATGTTAGATCGAAGAGCAGATTTTCGGCAAGAATACCGATGCAGCATCAATGAAATATCTTTATATTAAGGCTGTGAACTCCACGGCGGATTGCTTGATAGCTAAGTAGATATCGCACGGGTTTTAAGGGAGTATCCAGGCTCAGGGGAGACCCTAGGGAAGCTGGAAACTAGTAGAGATCAAACCACTCAGGAGGAAAAAGTGTCAGATCAAAAACTAAATCAAAGTCGAAGATCATTTGTAAAGCGATCGGCCGCCGTTTCCACGGCAGCGGCTGTGGGTCCGTGGATTGTCAGTCCGAAGGTACTGGCCTCGTCCGGTGAGGTCAATGTCCTGCTTTGGTCCGACTATTGTCCGCCCGGATTTTTACAGTCCTTTAAGGAGAAAACAGGTATCACGGTTAACTTTACAGGTATCGGATCGAACGAAGAAATTATAAACAAGATGAAGGCTACAAAAGGCAAAGGCTTTGACGTATGTAGTCCGACCAACATGCGTTCTTTGCAATGGGAGCCTCTGGGTCTGATCCAGCCAATCGATTACGGCCGAATCCCCAATGTTAAGAATCTGAATCCAGCAATGCTGGCAGTGGGTGATAACGAGTGGAACTTCGGTGGCAAGGGGTCCCATTGGCTGCCGCAGATTTGGGGTACGGAAGGCATTGCCTGGCGTTCGGATAAGTGGACGCCGCCACGTGATGGCGAAATGCCGAGTTATGGAGACGTATGGCAATCGGATGTTCAGGGCAAAACAATGATGCGACCGCACTCAGGAATGCTAGGGGCAGGTCTTTATCTTGAGACTACGGGCGCACTCGAGCCTGGGGCGATGCGTGCCGCCTATGCTGATGAAGCGACCATGCGGAAGACCTGGCAGGTTGTCACTGATTTCTGCATCAAGAACAAGAGTCAGATCAAACTGTTCTGGAACGACGCTGACAGCCAGAAGAACGGCTTTATGAGCGGTGGCGTAGTGGTCGGTCAGACTTGGGATGGCCCCCCCACTGTCCAGATGAAAGAGGGCAAGCCTGTCATCTATCGTGCACCGATCGAAGGGTCGCTGGCATGGGTAGACGGTCTCACCATCTCTTCGGCGGCAGCCAATGTCGACGAGACCTACGCATTCCTCGATTATTGTTTTGATCCGGTCGCGGCTGGCCGATCAATCGATGGTGGTGGAGTGGATGGCTGGGGTCAGCATGGCTACAACTCCGCTGTGCTCGGCGCTGATAAGCACGCCAGTGCGGACTACGGTAAGTGGTTTAACCAGATCTATCCCGGCAATGCCCTGGCCAATCTATGGCCGTGGCCCAAAGAGCCGCAGTGGTACGCTGACGTTCGTACGGAGTACCGAAACAAGTTCGTGAATGCCTGAGTAGGTAACATAAGCGTCCGGCCGTTCGGCCGGGGGCTCACGTTCTTTCCTGCCGCCATGGCGCTGATTTAATCAGCGCCATGGCTTTATATGGTATACAGTGATTCGGATGAGTGCAGACGTTCAACTCGATGATGTGTGGGTACAGTTCGGTGATTTCGTTGCGGTGCGTGATGCCAGTTTAACCATCGAGGGCGGCGAGTTTTTCAGCTTCCTTGGTCCTTCGGGCTGCGGCAAGACGACGTTGCTGCGGGCAATCTCCGGGTTTCAGGCCCCGAGTCGCGGCCGCGTTCTTATTGGTGGTCAGGACATGGCAGGCATTGGTCCCAACCGGCGGCCGACTGCACTGATCTTCCAGAACTTGGCACTGTTCCCATTAATGCGTGTCTGGGAAAACATCTCCTTTGCGCTTGAGGTTAAGGGCGTCGAGAAGTCCGCGCGGCGGAAGAAGGCCGACGAACTCCTAGAACTGG
This sequence comes from Gammaproteobacteria bacterium, assembly GCA_003529705.1. Taxonomy (GTDB): domain Bacteria; phylum Pseudomonadota; class Gammaproteobacteria; order Arenicellales; family UBA868; genus UBA868. Next base: position 12,010 of record DPVA01000122.1, read on the forward strand.
TAGCATTGCCGGGCCAAGGAGACAAGATGGTTCATGAACTCTCCGGCGGGCAGAAGCAGAGAGTCGCCGTCGCCCGCGCTCTATGTGCCGAACCCGAGGTGCTGTTGCTCGACGAACCGTTATCGGCATTGGATTTGAAATTGCGCCAGCATATGCGCACCGAACTTCGGGCTATACAGCAGCGGGCGGGTATCACATTCATTTATATCACTCACGATCAGGGTGAGGCGCTTACCATGTCCGATCGTATTGCGGTGATGCGCCAGGGAGTGATCGATCAGATCGGAGACGGCACCACGGTTTATGATCACCCCGAGACGGCTTTCGTTGCCTCTTTTGTAGGCGAGAACAATTTCTTCTCCGGGCGGGTTGCTGAGGTTTCAGGCGCAACGGCCACGGTGGACACCCAGGCGGGCCGTTTTTGCGCCCGTATTTCCGGTGCCGTACCGGTATGGCCTGGCGATGAGGCGATAGTTTTTGTTCGTCCGGAGTCGATCCGCTTCGCACGGAATGGCAGCGATCAAAACACCCTGACCGTCAAACTCACCCATCAGGAGTTTGAGGGCCATTTTTGGCACCTGGTGCTGCAGACGGACTCTGGAGATCAGATTCGGATGTCGGTCATGAACGATGGCAGTAGTGACACCCACGAGATGGAGTCCTGGATCGATATTGGGTTTTCGGCACAAAGCGCAATTGTGCTCGCCCGCGGCGACCTCGCGGCTGACTGAGTTTTGAGGGCGTAGCGATGCTGGGCTGGCTCCGATGGTTCATGGCCAGAAACGGTATCGCGCTTTCAGTGTACATGCTGGGCGCGGTCGCGCTCTGGGTCATCGTGATGATTGTTCTGCCACAGTTGTTCATGCTGGATTTTTCCTTCCGGCATAACTGGCAGCAGATCGATCCGTCGAAAATGGGCGGACCGGAAGATGTCTATACTTTTGTCAATTATCATTTTCTCGCCTATGGAAGCCCCAACAATCCGGACCCGTTTAATGTTGTCGATGTAACCGTCTTCTTTCGCACGATCATTGCTGCGGTATTTGTTACGATCTTTGATCTGGCACTCTGTTATCCGATTGCCTACTATCTGGCGCAGGTGGCCCGGGGTGGCAAAGCAAGACTTCTCGTACTTTCACTGATTATCCCGTTCTGGGTGAACGAACTGCTGCGTGCATTTGCATTCAGGATTTTGTTCGGCGAGGAAGGGACGATCAATGCCATTCTGGTGGGTCTCGGCCTCCTGTCCGAGCCTATCGATTTTGTTCGTGAGGATGTGGCGCTGTACGCAGGCCTCGGGTATGCCTACATCCTGCTAATGATCTTTCCGATCTATAACGTGGTTGAAAGTCTTGATAAGAATCAGATCGAGGCCGCTAGGGACATGGGCGCGTCCTGGCTACGCATTCACCGACGTGTTGTGATTCCTTTTGCTAAGCCAGGAATCACCTCCGGCTGTACGATGGTGTTTATGCTCTCGGCCGGAGCGCTTGCTGCCCCTCAGATTCTGGGCGGGCCTAGTAGTCTTTGGTTTACCCAGATCATCTATCAGTGGTTCAACACTGGTAGTAACTGGCCGCGAGGGTCGGCTTACGCCATCGTGCTGATGTTGACCTGTGTCCTTCTGGTGTTGGTGTTAATGAAAATTTTTAAGGTCAAGATTGGAGAAATTGGCCGATGACCTCCGCCGGTGTTATGCGGATAGCAGTGGGCCTATATATCCTGCTGTTCTTTGCGTACCTGTTTGGCCCGCTGGTCGTGATGTCCTTTACGGCATTCAACAGTTCGGAGTTTCCGTCGATCTCTCCTTGGAACTGTGTGACAGGAGAATGGTTTGATGTCTTGGTAAAGGACAAGCACCTCATGGGCGGGCTTCGTAGCAGTTTGTTCGTCGGCATCGGTGTTGTCCTGCTTGCGGTGCCTATTGGCTTGGCGGCATCGCTTTTGATGACTCAGCTTCAAAAGCGCGCGCGGTCCGTGGTCTATACCGTAGCCATATCTCCTATCCTGGTTCCTGGCGTCGTCCTTGGTATTTCAACGCTGGTATTCTGGGAGCGGATAGACCGAGTGGTGCTCGGCGTTGAGGATGGATTTTTCTATGATGGTTATTTCATGACCATCATTGGTCAATCCACGTTTATTGCCGCCTATGCCATGTTGGTCTTTCTGGCCCGCTTACAGCGTTTTGACCCCGGCCTTGAAGAGGCTGCGTTGGATCTCGGGGCGACTCAGACCCAGGTGTTCCGCAAGATTCTTCTGCCGTTTCTGAAGCCGGCCATTGCATCTGCTGCGGTCCTCGCTTTTTTGGCGTCTTTTGAGAACTACAACACAACTGTATTCACGATCGTATCTGAAAGCACCCTGACGACTGTGTTGGCCAGTAAGGTCCGTTACGGGATCAATCCGTCTATCAGTGCCCTGGCAGTCATTATCATTGCGCTCACCTTGTTAAGCGCCGTGATCCATGAGTACCTGAAGCGCAAGGAGGTAAAAACCACCAGCGCCCTTGTGGCGGAAGGTCTGCCGCGCGGCGGGAGCGAATCACGGCCGCACCCAATGCGGATTCCCGTCGGCGCTCTGACAGGGCTGGTGGTTATCAGCCTGTTGGCGGGGCTCTGGTTTGCTCGGGGCTACGATGTGGACGAATGTAAAGTCAGAGTCGCTGAAGAAAACCGAATTCACTTCGAGGCGCTTAAGCAACAGCGGCTCGCTGAAGCGAAAGCAAAGCGTGAGGCGAGTGGTGAGGACGCAAGTGCTGCCGTTGAGGCAAATCAGACAGGCCGCCAGTACCAGAGTATTTTTGCCCCTACCAATCTCGGTCAGCAGGTGGACTCAGACCTCGAGACGGAAACCGGAGCTGATGCTGCTGTCGAGGCAAACCAGCAGGGGCGGCAGTATCAGGGGATTTTTGATCCCGGAAACCTGGGCAAGCAGGTGGACTCGGCTCCGGAAAATGATTGAGCCCAACAGGCCGGGACTGCGCTTAGTTGGCCGTACAAGACTGCCCTGCGGTGATTGCCCAGGCCAAGGCACATCAGCATGATCAAAACGACTTGTATCGGGGCCTATCCCAAACCCGGATTTGTCGCGCTGCCAGACTGGTTTACCACGCCTGACGGCACTGATACCTCCGATCCCACGAAGTGGTGGGCGGATGCCATGGTCGCCATGGGCGAAGACGCCGAGCATATTATTACCGCGGGGGTCGCCGAGGTTCTGGCGGATCAGGAGCATGCGGGGATTGATATTCTCACGGACGGTGAGGTGCCGAGGGAAAACTACATTCACTACCACTGTAGACACCTTGAGGGAATCGATTTTTCAAATCTGACGGAAAAGACGTTGCGTAACGGCGCTTATGTGGCCCGACTGCCAACGATTCGGCATCCTGTTCGAGCGAAGGACTTCTTTCTCAGTCACGACTGGCGGAGAGCCCAGAAACTTACCCAGCGCCCGGTGAAAATCACCATGCCTGGCCCAATGACGATTGGGGATACTACGGCTGACGCGTATTATGATGATCCCAGGCGACGCGGCGCTGATCTTGCCGATGCGCTCAACAGGGAAGTGCTCGATCTTGCTGAAGCGGGATGCCGGCATATACAGATCGATGAGCCCCTGTTCGCTCGAAAGCCCGCCGCTGCGCTGGACTTTGGCTTTGAACATTTGGAGCGCGCTTTTCATAAGTGCCCAACCGATGTGGTTAGAACTGTCCATATGTGCTGTGGATATCCCGATCGACTTGATAGCGCGGACTATCCGAAGGCGGATCGACAGAGTTATATCGACCTCGCCGGTGTGATCGAAGACGCATCGATAGATGCCATATCCCTTGAGGATGCCCATCGTCATAATGATCTCAAACTGTTGGAGCAGTTTGAGCGCACGACCGTGATTTTGGGCGTCGTAGCGATCGCTAAAAGTGAGGTAGAACCGGCCGAGACCATTCGTGATCGTCTGCAGATGGCACTGAATCATATTGATTCCGAGCGACTGATCGCAGCGCCTGATTGTGGTTTAGGGCTTTTGGGTCGAGACCTCGCCCGGCGCAAACTCGTGAACTTGTGCGAGGCGGCCCGGTCCTTTGGTTGATTGTCTAGCTGACTATCGTTTCGCCTGAGGTTCTTTTTCGTGAAATTTCCTAGGCAGTCTTAGTTGTTGAGTCTCATTTTGAAGTCATTTTTCGCCACATTAATGATGGTTACCGTTTTCCTGGCCACTGCCTGCTCAGACAACTCGAGCACTCCGGTTGAAAAGGATAAAGATCGCGTAATTCCGGCATCAGTTGACCTTGTTTCCCAAAATGACGCTATCTCTGTATCACTTGACCTAAGACTACGTCTTGATCCCGAGCCTTCGGATCGGAGCAATCAAAGTCGGGGAGAAGGTGCGCACCTCGCTGAAAAACCGCGTTCAGATCAACTTCTTGACCGCGTCAAGGAAACTTTTTTGGGAGATCTCGACGGGGTGCGTGAGCGTCGGTTCCTGCGGGTACTGGTGTCTTACGGGCGTACCAACTTCTTCTTTGATGAGGGCATGCCGCGTGGCTTTGAATATGACTTGCTGATGGCGTACGAAAAAGAACTCAATGCTTCGACTTCGTCCCTTGAGGACCGAATCAAGTTGATCTTTGTGCCAGTCCCGTTTGACCAGTTGTTCGACAAGCTTGCGTTAGGGCAGGGGGATGTTGCCGCGGCAGGCCTTACCATCACACCCCAGCGGCGCTTGGCCGTGGATTTTACCCGTCCCTATCTGCAAGGGGTGGATGAAGTCATCGTTGGCACTAAGGACGGGGAGGGTCTTTCCTCTCTGGAGGATTTGTCGGGACGTACTGTAGTCGCTAGAAAGGGCTCAAGTTATGTTGCGCACCTTCAGGAACTGAACCAACACTTTTCTGACAAAGGGCTCGCTCCCATCGATATTTCCCTGGCTAAAGAGAAACTCAGTACGGAAGATCTCCTCGAGATGCTCGATGCTGGGGTGATTGAACTTGTGATCGCAGATAAACACATTGCCACGATCTGGAACACAATGTTGAAAAAGATCCAGATCTATCCGAATCTTGCGGTACATGAGGGCGGAGAAATTGCCTGGGCCGTTCGGAAGGGTAATCCACAGCTATTGGAGAGTTTGAATCAGTTTGTCGACAGGAACCGCAAAGGCTCGCTTTTGGGGAATATTCTTTTTACCCGCTATTATCAGAAGAATCGATGGATTACGAATCCACTCTCAGAGGAGGACCGAGAGCGGCTGCGCCATATGCAAAACCTGTTTGAGATTTACGGTCAGGAGTACGGCATTGACTGGCTAGAACTCGCGGCGCAGGCATATCAGGAGTCAAGGCTTGATCAGTCCGTTGTTAGCAGTGCCGGTGCGATTGGCGTTATGCAGTTGTTGCCCAGTACTGCGGCGGACAAAAACGTCGGTATCGACAACATCAGTAACCTTGAGAACAATATTCACGCAGGGGCAAAGTACATGGCCTTTTTGCTTGACCATTATTTTAATGACCCACAGATCGGTCCCACGGACCGGATGGATTTTGCCTGGGCGTCCTACAACGCAGGACCTAACCGGATTCGGCGACTCCGACGTCTGGCGAAAGAGCGTGGTTTTGATCCTGACAGATGGTTTGGAAATGTTGAGGTCATTGCGGCAGAAAAGATCGGTCGCGAGACCGTCGATTATGTCCGCAATATCAATAAGTATTTTGTCGCGTACAAGATGTACTTCGATACGCGGCAGCTCTAGAGATTACGCTCTCAGTCAGTCGACTGGTCGGTGGCATCCCAGGGCGGTTTGACGGGCATGAAGTTTTCGTTGATGTTGACCGTTGTGTTGTAGCCAAAAAGACCCTCGAGCCGCACGGTAAACCGAAAGGTAGGGTCGTGATCATATTCCGAAGGGAAGTGCACAGCGGGCTCAAGTTCCCAAAACAGCCATTTCTTCTGAGTCATTCTGCGGTAGCGTACTTTCAAAATGGCGTCATATAGAGTGAATTCCGGCTTATCACGCAGAAATATCTCGAAATCGTAAGCGATGGCTTCTGATTTTGACCGCTGCAACTTTTCGTACAGACTGAAATACTGGTCAAGGCACCAACCGTCGTCACATTCACTCGAATTGTTCTCATACCAGCGCAACACGGTCGACGGACGGAAGAAGTAGTCAGAATTGATCAGAAGATCAAAATCTGCTTGGCCTCGAAATTCGAATTTGCTTTTGCTGAAGTAATAAAAAGAGTTTGTTAGCCGCGGGAGCCAGGGGCCACCGGTCTTGAATGTTTTGCTCTGCCGGGCCCGTACATAAGGTTGATAACTCCCGTCCCGACGGCGGATGCCGAGATCGAAGCGGACCTGCTTCAGTGCACTTTCACGTCTGCCCCGTACCTGCAAACTGATATTCTGCTGGTTATCGTCAAGGTCATCAATTCGACCCTCGTCTTCGTCATCACCAAGAATGAGTTTCAGTCGGTTTTCGGTCCTCGGCAGAGAAATCCGAGCCCGAATGCCGGGGCTGAGCTTCGTGCCTTCGTTGCCGTCATAGCGCACCCGAACAAATATCCTTAGTCGAGTTTGCTGATCGATCTGACTCGCCTGACTGTTTGAGAAAAAACCGTCAACTTGGTTGGCCGTTTCCAGCACCCACTTGGACCAGTCATCGTGGATCTCGTCGACGAGACTGTCTTCACCTTCTTGCTCATCCGCAATGGCCAGCACGGAAAAGATGAGGCCGAGACACAGTATCAGCAGCCGCAACGGATTCTTGAAGATAACAAGCACGGTCAGTGTTGTTCAGTCTGACTGATTTCTACGGATTGCTTATTCAAGGTCAAACAGCCAGTTGCCATCGACTTTGCAGAATCCATAACTCGACAGAGAGGTTTCACCCTTGCTGGTTGTTTCAAGGTTCATCTTGCGGCATGAAAGCCCGCGCTTCTGGTAATCCTCAGTTACCGTCCAGATGCTGGTCAGACGCATGTCTGTTGTCTGCCAGAACACCGGTGTATTGATTTCGGCGGTATCCAGTGTAGCGTTTATTTCATTGAGCAGGGTGTCGAGTTCAGCACCGGCCAGTGATGCCAGAGGGGAATCGCGAAGAAACAAAGAGTTCTGTGCTGTCGCAGCTGGGGTGCTGGAAATCAGCAGTATCGCCAGCAGACTGTATGTGATTGCTTTGAAGTGCATCATCATCGGTCATCTCCGGATGCCGACGGGGCGTCATTAGCCGTTTCCTGAGCAGCCGCTCCGGCGGCTGCCAGGGTTGGGGTAATTGCTTCCACCACAACCCGTTTTGGAGCAAATTTAATTCCCGCCTCCGAAAACGCTGCCTGGATATTGGCGTAGGCAACCCGCCGAAGTGCCCACTGATTGCCGGGTTTTGCGGAAAATTTACACCTTACGACGAACGCAGAGTCATCCATCCGGTTAACACCCTGAGATTTGAGCGGATCAAGAAACTGTGGACCATGTTCTGGGTCTTCTAACATTTTCTGCCCGACCTTTTTGATGAGTTTCCGTACTTTTTCCACGTCTTCTTCGAAGGGGATCCGCAGTTCGAATTTCATGATCACCCAGTCGCGACTGAAATTGGTCAGGGTCTTAATCTGGCTGTAGGGAATGGTGTGGATCGGCCCGTTGTGATGGCGCAATTGCATCGAGCGAACCGAGATCTGCTCGACGGTGCCGGTATTGCCACCAACATCGATGTATTCCCCTTTACGAAAAGCATCGTCTACTAGGAAAAATATCCCGGAGATAATGTCTGACACCAGAGTCTGCGCGCCGAATCCGATTGCGAGTCCAAGCACGCTGGCCGCGGCAATAAGCGGTCCGATACTCACCCCCAGGCTTGCTAGGACAATCATCGCCGCAACGGTGAGAATGGAGACCAGCAGAAATCCTCGCAGCAGCGGCAGAATGGTAGCGATTCGAGAAAGGCCCTGACCTCCCGGGTCACCGCCGATCTCCTCCGAGTCCTCCCCCGTACCTGCCGTCTGGCTAGAAGCCCACCTTGATACAAATACAATCGCTATATGAGCAACAAGGATCGTTATAAGGATCTGTCCTGCGGCAGCGCCCACCCTCTCGCCCAGACTCGATTGCATCAATGCCACGAGGTCAACATTCCAGAACTTGCCTAGGATTACCAGTCCAAAAAGGAGAATTACGATACGCACGGTCTGAACAATCCCATCCCGTCCACTCTGGCCGTTGGACCGATTTCGGGTTTCAGAGGAATACGAGACACCCCATTCCCTTATCAATGGTCCAACACTGCCCAAGAGTAGAGGGTACGCGATCAGAACCAAAAGTATTGTTTTCAGTACTGATCCCAGCACTCCCTCCTGTTGTAGCCCTATTGCACTTACCACACCGATCACTGTGATAAGAACTACGAAAACCGTTCCAAATACCGGCCACAAATTGGCAATCATCCGTCGCATGATGCCAGCGGGTTTACCGGAAAGAAGTAAAGCCCCGACAGGCCTCCGAACCAGCCACATCACGACAATGATGAGGAGCATAAGTGTAATGCCGCCGGATGAGTTTAAGGCCCTGACCATTGGGTCGGTGGCACCACCCGGGGCGATTGCCTGAAGATAGTTTGAGAAAAAGAACAGCGCAGCGCCTAAGATGACAATTATTGAGAGTCTCGAACTCAGAAGCCTGGAATCCCCATCACTAAGTGGAGTAAGTCGTGACTCCGGTCTATGAGGGGAGAAAACAAAATTAATTACCTTTTTTACCGTCCAGGCAGTCAAGATTGCAGCAAGTATGCCTACGATGAGCAGTCGATTCGGCTCGTAACCCTGGTAAACTGCCAAAAATGCGATGTAGCTGGCCAACACGAATACGACCGGAGTTAAAAGATCATAAAGAAGCAACAGGAAGCGCCGGGCAAGCCGTTCGGGAAAACTGATTCCGTCTGTCGTTTGCTGCAGTGATTCAGGGATTTGCCGACTGAGATGATTCATCAACCTCTGAGCGATCCACCCGACAAGCAGCAGGGCCGCAAGTGTCAATACAACCAGGAAGATAAAACCTGACGTTCGGCCCGGCGGGATCATTGCTTGCCCTATTACTCCCGGTACTTGCAAAATCGTCGACAGGGTTTTTCGGTTTCCTGCGATGCCGTTCCTGAGCCGATCTGAAATCTGGTCGACCGCCTTGAGAATGGAGCTGTCTTCCGCTGTTTTGATGCTCGTGGTTTCGGTCTGCAAGAGACCCCAAACGATGTTGCGAACCTGCTCATCACTAAGTCTTGCGAGCAGTTCCTTTCTTGCCTCAGCGCTCAAGTTTTGGTCAAGAACGGCTTCCGGCTCGGTTGTTGATACCCCTTGGGCAAAGGCCGACGAAGGACTGAGGATCTCCCCAGATGACAGCAGGAGCACGGGAGCGATCACAAGTGAACTCAGTAGGCGGATGAAAATGTTTCTCATAAAATCTCCTCGGCGACCCGTCTATTTTAAGAGGATTATTGGGCTAATGCCTGTGGGAGCGGACGTGGTTGGCTCTGCGTGATCCGCAATCCTATTTCTATTTTGCCACGAGTCCGGTATTTTCGAGGCTTAGATGTCCGTATTCAAGTCGTGGTTTCCTAATTCATCGTAGGATTTATCTTGTCTAGCAACGATAATCACGTTAACCTTTTCGGGTTAACAGTGGCCGATTCTGGAAAGTGCGCTCTTGTCGGAGCCAACAATTCATTAGAACTGGGAGGAGTTATGAAAATTTCCCACTTAAGGTTTGACGCTGAGGTTCTGTATGAAGGCGATTGAGTCCGGGTGGTGCGTTCCAGAATCTAGTGATGAACCGAAAAGGAGAGGTTACGTGAGCGGGGAGCGAGGCTGGCCTTGCAAGGTGGCTGTGGGCATAGTGATGCTTCTGGTTTGCGCACTTACGGGTAAGGCCGACGAATCTAGTACAGCCGATCTTGCCAAAGCCGCACAAAACCCCCTGGCGTCAATGATTAGTTTGCCGTTTCAGAACAATACCAATACCAATTATGGGCCTGAAGAAAAAACCCAGAATATCCTGAACATTCAGCCGGTTTGGCCTATCGAATGGAACGATAACTGGAACTTTATTACCCGTACCATCATACCGGTGGAGTCCCGGCCAGGAATGATGGCTGGGGATTCCCGCAAGAATGGCATTGGTGATATTTCTTTTACCGGATTTTTCTCTCCCAAAGAAAGCGGAAAATGGATTTGGGGGGCGGGCCCCGTTGCCCTTCTGCCAACTGGCAGTGATGATCTGACCCAAGACAAATGGGGTCTTGGCCCGAGTGCTGTGGTGCTGACCATGAATGGCCCATGGGTTTACGGCGGCCTCATCAGCAACATCTGGTCAGTCTCAGGATCCGGTACCTCAGATATCAATCTGATGACGTTACAGCCATTTATAAATTACAACCTGCCGGGAGGTCGATATCTCACCAGTTCTCCTGTGATCACGGCGAATTGGGAGAAGGATAGCGGTGAGCGATGGATCGTGCCGATGGGCCTAGGCTACGGCAAGATCTTCAAACTTGGAAAGGCTCCCGTCAATGGGCAGATCAGCCTTTATCGCAACGTTGAAGTGCCGACTAACGGGTCCGATTGGCAGTTGCGCCTGCAACTGCAGTTTATGTTCCCGAAATAGAAAACACAGGCCCTGTTACCCGGCCTTCTGAATCGTCGCGAATGCACCTAGGGCCTCGACCACTTCTGTGAGCGACGGCGTGGATCGTTCCATCGGATCCGCATATACGCCACAAACCAGCGCGGTAACCTGAGGCTGGTCAGAGGGAGCTAGCCGGAGGTGGTGATTAAGATTTTGCGGGCCCCCTTCATTGAATGCAAGCCACCAGTGCGAACCAACCCCGATGTTGAATGATGATGCGATCATTGTCCCCAGGCGCGCGGTTTGTTCCTTGCGGCGAAACTGCTTTGTCACGGTGAAGGTTGCAGGCAAGATGTTGGTAGGTGATTTCATTTCTGCGCGCGGACGCTTCATAGAAAAATAACAGTATGGGTCATAGGTATGCTCAATTCGGCTCAGCAGTTTTCCATGCTGGAAATACACACGCGATTTGCCGGCTGTAACCGAGAGCAACTGATGGACAGTTACGGTCGAGTTGACCGGTATCTTCGCAGGGGCGCCGCCGACCGATACAGCGAGTGAGAATGCCAGTACCGGGAACGCTGCTACACTGAAAATTAAGCTACTGGCAACAGTAATGACTTTTTCTACGAGCATGTTGTTTATGCGCTGCTATGCAGATCAGGAGAGTACCCAAGATGATCTTATAATAACGAAGGAGATAGTAAATCCCCGTGAATCGCTTGCTCACGGAAATTGGGCTTGCTGATTGGTGGAGTCAAATGAAAGAAAGGTTTGCAATGGAGACTTAAGTATGACCGTAAGAATGATGTTTGTCCTGGCCGGGGCCTTCGTTTTCGGCACAGCTTCGTCTGAGAACGTAACACCGGGATTCAATACACTGATTCCGGAATCAATTCTGACTCCCGATTCCGTCGAGACTTCGATCGGCGCGTTGAATTTTTTTGACGGCTTGCCCGATGAGGAGACAGTGGCCAAGGTATACGACAACCTCGATCGGATTCGCGCGACCCAGGCTTTTCTGGATATGGTGCCGCTCGCGTCGATTGAAGGACTGCGCCGGGGCATGAAATCGGTCGGAGTAGATGCCTCGCACAAGATTCTGCTTTACAACGATCTTATGGATTCAAATTCTCTCTTCCTCACAGGAAATACGGATACGATTTACGCCATCGGTATGCTGGATCTGCAGCGTGACGGAGCCACCGTGGTTGAGATTCCTTCTGGAGCAGGACCGGGAACGGTGAATGATGCCTACTTTCGTTTTGTGATCGATATGGGTGCGCCTGGACCTGACCGCGGGAAAGGAGGCAAGTATCTGATCTTGCCTCCCGGCTACGAGGGCGAGGTCCCGGAGGGGTATTTCTCGGTCGAGAGCCCCACCTATGTTAATTGGCTGCCGCTGAGAGGTTTTCTCGTCGATGGGAAAACCGATGCTGCCGTAGATATGTGGACCAAAGGGTTAAAGATTTACCCTCTTTCCCAGAGAGACAATCCTCCCAAGCTTGAAGTGGTCAACGGCACGGGGATCGTTATGAACACGGTCCACGCGAACGATGAGACTTTCTTTGAAGAAATCGCAGAGGTGATT
>DPVA01000164.1:0-5721 GCA_003529705.1 Gammaproteobacteria bacterium
AAAGCGACCGAGAATCCGACATATCCAAGATAGAGCATCGGCGGATGAATGGCGAGTCCGGGATCTTGGAGCAGGGGATTAAGGTCGCGTCCATCTAGAGGAGCGGGAAACTGGCGTTCGAATGGATTGGAGGTGAAAAGGATAAACAGCAGGAAACCCACGCTCACGATACCCATGACGCCCAGAACACGGGCGATCATACGATCTGGGACGCTCTTACTGAATCTTGCCACCGCTGCAGTCCAGACTGCGAGCGTCAACGCCCAGAGCAGCAGTGAACCCTCGTGCGCGCCCCACACTCCCGAGATGAGATAGATCAGAGGCAGGCGTGAGTTGGAATTCTGGGCCACATAAGTGACAGTGAAATCGTGAGACAGAAATGCTGCGGTCAGGCAGCTGTAGGAGATGGCAACAAAAAGAAGTTGCGCGAAAGCAGCGGGGCGCGCAATGGAAATCCATGAGAGATTGTTTTGGGCCGCACCGACAATAGGAACGACTGCCTGCAGAACTGCAACGATCAGTGCAAGAATAAGCGCGAAAAGACCAATTTCCGGTATCACTGAACACCTATGGCCTTGGCCTTTTCCAGGGCCTCTGTAACTTCGGGGGGCATATAGGTCTCATCGTGCTTTGCAAGCACTTGAGTGGCGTCGAAAATACCGTTATTCCCGAGACTGCCCTGCGCGACGATTCCCTGACCCTCCCGGAAAAGGTCGGGCAGTATGCCCGTATAAGCGACTGTCACGGAGTTGGCGGTGTCGGTGAGGTCAAACTGAATTTCAAGGCCTCCTTCGCTGCGTCGCACGCTGCCGTCGACCACCATTCCTCCGAGACGGAATGAGGTCTTGGTTGGCGCTTCTCCAGCAACGACCTGGGAGGGACTGAAAAAAAGATTGATATTTTCTTGCAGCGCCAACAGGGCGAGACCTGCCGCAACGGCGACTCCCGCGATCAGTAGACTCACTAGAAGGAGTCGTTGCCGACGTCGGGGTTTCATAACGGTCGGAGGTTATCCTGCTGGGCGGCGATGGCACCAAGTTCCCGAATCATGCGAGCCCTTCGGCGAAGCGGTACGATCACCACAACTACCAGCGCCGCGGCAGTGACCGCATAGGCAGACCAAACATAGAAAGCGTAACCGCCCATATGTAGGAACTCGGTCATGACGACCTCTGGCTGACCAAAGCGTATACCCATCCAGCACGCCGTTCGCTATCGAGGATCTCGACGCGTACCCGAGCCAGCATGGCATACAGGTAGTGAAACTGAAAGGCGCTTGCCATCAGCAGCAGGGGGATCAGCATACTCAGAGCAATCGACGGTTGATCGAATTTGGTCACTGTTGGACCCTGATGCAGCGTGTTCCACCACTCGACTGAAAAGTGGATGATTGGCAGATTCACGACGCCCACAACTGCCAGGATCGCGCCGGCTCGTGAAGCAGTACGCCGATCATCAATGGCAGCCACCAGCGCCATATAACCCAGATATAAAAATAGCAAAATAAGTTCCGAGGTCAGTCGCGCGTCCCAGACCCACCAGGTTCCCCACATGGGTTTGCCCCAAAGCGAGCCCGTAATTAGCGCCAAAAAGGTATACATCGCACCAACCGGCGCGCTCGCGCGGGCGACTGCCTCAGCAAGCTTCAGGCGCCAGACGAGGCTGATCGCACTCGTCGCGGCGAGAACCAGATAAACAAACATCGACATCCATGCCGACGGAACATGAATGTAGATGATTCGATAGCTCTCGCCCTGCTGATAATCCGCAGGGGCAAACACTAACCCTCCGTAGAGTCCAGTAGCGAAAAGGGTGATACAGGCAATAGCAATATACGGCTGGAGCCTTCCTGCAAGCCGATAGAAACTCGGCGGGGAGCCGAGCTGGTGAAAGCGGATCAGCCAGGTATCGGTATTTTTGCTCATCACCAACGATTATCTTACGGTGCGATTCGAGGACGGGGACACGATCTGTATTGGCTAGGGCCAGTTTATTGCAGGAAACAGTCGAAAACGAACGTTCCAGCGAGGCTATAATTGTAATCTACGCACTGTCAGGAAGTCATACACGCGTAGCCTTTGCTGATACTCTGCATGAGCCGCATTGGGATAGGCCGTGGTGGGAATTGGGGACTTCACTGTCGAGCGTTTGCTGAGGCAAAAATTAGTTGAGTTGGTGGGCGAATACGGAGGGGATGTCGTTGTCGGAACGTTTACGGCGCCTACTGATGAATCAAGAGGTCTTTATACCTTTGACAAGTATATAGTGGATGCGGCGATTGGCTGGGGGGCGCACAGCTACGGGACAACATTTACGAAAGTTCACCCGATTACCCTGCAGAGGGGTGTTATGAGATCAATTTTGAGGACCCCAATAACGGGGCATTCTGGTCATTTACGATCTATGACCGAAATGGGTTTATGTTTGATGACATTGCACATATCAGCTCAAATACCGCCTCTCCGAATGCCGACGGAACGTACACTGTGCACTTTGGTTGCGGAGAGGATGCCGTCAATAATGTGCCGATTGTCAACGAGACAGGCGTCTTTAATTTCGTTGTCAGGCACTATATCCCCTCCGAACGCGTCCGAGACGAGGGGTATCGGCTCGCCCCACTGATGTTGAAAGTCGAGTAGTACAAAGTCTAAGTTGATGGTTCCACCGTCCGGGAACTCTCGCCGAACGTCTCACTGAAAGTAGTGCAGGCTTGGATGGGGATAATACTCAGCGGCCGATGAGCATTCTTAACTTTCTTGATACCGATGAGGTGGCAGCAAGACTTGGCCAACTCTCCGACAAGCCCGCAATCGCGCTCAGCTGCGCTTCAAAAGAGGACTGCAGAGAGCTTTCTAAGCTCGCCGATCAACTTGAGTACCGGGCGGCGCGACCCGTCACTGGATCAGATACGACACCGGTATACCAGGATTTCGAACTAAATTACGAAATCCCTCAGAAACATTACTTCTGGGAAATTGCCGCGGAACTGCAAAGCGTATTTAAGCCGCTGCTAAAGGAGCATCGGACAGCCAAAGATGACGATTTCAGGCTAAATGACCTCATTGTCCAGCGTTATCCGCCGGGCTGTACTGGAATTAGTCCACATCGTGACCATATCGAATACCGTGTGCTAATTCTCATCCTGTTATTGAGCGGCGACGGTGAGTTTAGAATTCATCCACAGCGCGACGGAGCGCTCGGCGAGATTATTGACTTTCAGCCTGGGCAGTTGCTCATGATGGGCGCGCCGGGCATCAACCCGGGTTTTGTCCGACCTTTTCATTCCGTGAGAAACATCAGCACCGTGCGTCGGACGGTCGGTATGCGCTATGACCGTAGACTCTGTCTTGTCTGAGCGTAATTAGATCAGGTGGAGAAAATATTGTCATCGGGAATTTATATACCAGTTTCAATTTTTAGTTTATCAATCTCTTTCAAGTGAATTATCTGGAGGGGATATGCAGAAGAAAAAATTGGAGGGGGTTTGGCAGCCATTATCCCGTTTACTTTCCTTTACTCTTTGTCAGTTTAAGCAGCAGAACTGCTCAAGTCGCAGCCGGGCCAAGATATGAAGTATTTTCCTTTCATAAATCTTGATCACCCTAATCAACTTTTTTCGGCGACACTCACTGTTCAGTGGTAGACGTTCGTGAAACGTGCTCGCAACTAACGAGGGCCGCGGCTACATCCCATTGATCTAGTGCAACGCGTAAGCAGAGCTGATCGTTACCACTCACTGGAACGAGGAAAGTTCTCGAAACCAGTACCCTGATTTCCGAGCTCAGTCTGTCATCCGATCCCACCAAAGCTCCGATCATTGCATTCCCGTGGGGTAATCTGAGATGAGGTAACATGTCGGCTTATGTCTGGATATCAAATACCCAAAACCCCTTCTGCCTATGAGTTTCCGTTGCTTATCCGGCATCTGCTCTCGAGGCTCTCAACTCAGCATGCGGAACAGCAGATTATCTACAGTGATGAACGGCGTTTCAGTTATCGGGAATTTTTCGAGCGCGTTCAGCGCCTCGCCAATGGCCTGACCGGTCTTGGTATTGGCGTCGGTGATACTGTCGCTGTGATGGATTGGGATAGTCATCGTTACCTGGAGTGTTTCTTTGCGGTGCCGATGCTCGGGGCAGTATTGCACACCATTAATATTCGACTCGCCCCGGAGCAGATTCTCTACACCATTAATCACGCCCGCGATACGGTGCTCCTGGTGCACGATGACTTTGCACCAATTCTGGAGGAGTTCAAAGACGAAATTCCTACCGTTAAGAGGACTTTACGTCTTTCCGATCGGCAGTATGAAGAGGCCGACGGGTCAAACCAGATGGAATTTGATGACAAGTATGAGAGCCTGATCAGCCGTGCATCCCCACAGTTTGAGGCCGCAGATTTTGACGAAAACATCCGGGCCACGACCTTCTATACCACTGGGACGACCGGGAACCCTAAGGGGGTGTATTTCAGTCAGCGTCAGATCGTGCTGCACACTCTGGGTGTGGCTGTGGCCTTGTCCAGCGCAGCGGGGCAGGGCCGAGTCCACTCGGATGATGTTTATATGCCTATCACACCGATGTTTCATGTGCATGCGTGGGGTATTCCATATATCGCGACGATGTTGGGCCTGAAACAAGTTTACCCGGGTCGCTATGAGCCTGCGAGGCTGCTTTCGCTCATTGATAAAGAAAAGGTGACATTCTCCCATTGTGTGCCGACAATTTTGCACATGCTGCTGAGTAACCCGGCGGTTGAGAACGTGAATCTTTCGAACTGGAAAGTAATTATTGGCGGTTCGGGGCTGCCGCCGGCGCTTGCCCGGCGCGCCCGAGATCTCGGCATCGATGTTTTCGGCGGCTATGGCATGTCTGAGACCGCGCCAGTGTTAACACTGGCCCAGTTAAATTCAGAGCCCGCTCCCGGCGAAGATCCTGACAGGTTGGAAATCCGCTGTAAGGCCGGCAGGCCAATTCCTCTAGTGGAACTTAAGGTTGTTGATTCTGAACTTAACGAGGTCCCGCGAGATGGCGCAAGTACCGGGGAGGTTGTAGTTCGGGCCCCTTGGCTGACCCAGGGCTATCTCGAGGACCCCGAGCGTTCGGAGGATTTGTGGGCGGGCGGAGTTTTGCATACCAGCGACATCGGTCACGTGGATTCCGCGGGCTATCTCAAGATCACCGATCGGCTCAAGGACGTCATTAAGAGCGGAGGGGAATGGATTTCTTCGCTCGAACTTGAAGATATTGCGCTCACTTGCAAAGGAGTGAACGAGGCAGCGGCGATTGGCATTGCTGATGAGCAGTGGGGCGAAAGACCTTTACTGCTTTTGGTAGCCGCAGAGGGTGCGGCCAGTATTGAGTCTGTACAAGCCGAGTTCCAACGCCAGGTGAAAGAACGCGCTATTAATGAATGGGCAATCCCCAAGCGGATTGAAATCGTGTCTGACATCCCTAAGACGAGCGTGGGAAAAATTGATAAGAAAAAACTGCGGACGCAGTACGGGTAATAGACCTGACGAATTGTTTGCACCTAGTCCAGCTCGAGGGTAAACTGGAACTCCTTTCGGCCGATAAATAAGGGGGTGATCCAATGTCTAGTGATTCAGGAATCGTCACAGTGAGCTTTGGTGTCTACATGAGACTCGGGAGCATCCTCTCTTAGTGTCATCGATACCCTGTCCGGTGACAGCACTTACTGTGACAGCCAATCACGACGCCC
>DPVA01000164.1:6033-6190 GCA_003529705.1 Gammaproteobacteria bacterium
GACAGCCAATCACGACGCCCCGCTTAGCGGGGCGTTTTGGTTTCAGGGACGAACCGTCTCGAGAATTGTATTGGCGCAGTCATTGATCGTGGCTAACAGTGCCGTTTCAAATTGATCAAACATTGCATCTGTTACGGGCAGTGAGACATTGACCATA
>DPVA01000017.1 GCA_003529705.1 Gammaproteobacteria bacterium
CATCTGGTGGAGTACATCCAGACTGATATCTGGACCCGATTCCAGCGCCTTAGGGGGCACGAGGCTTACTACGTCTGCGCGGAGGATGCCCACGGTACACCTATCATGCTCAGGGCCCGCAATGAAGGCATTACGCCAGAAGCCCTAATAGAGAGGATCGGGGATGACCATCGCCGCGACTTCGCCGATTTCAACATCGCCTTTGATAACTACTATACGACCCACTCGGCCGAAAATCGATATTTCTCTGAGTTGATTTTCAAGCAACTGAAAAACGAGGGACATATAGAGGCGCGCACGATTACGCAGGCCTACGACCCGGTGGAAAACATGTTCCTTCCTGACCGCTTTATCCGTGGAACCTGCCCGCGGTGCGATGCAGAGGACCAAAATGGTGACAACTGTGAAGTATGTGGCGCGACTTATGCACCAACAGATCTCGCGGACCCGGTCTCTGTTATCTCGGGCGTTGCACCGATTTCTCGAGATTCTGAACATTTCTTTGTTCGGCTGTCTGACTTTGAACCCATGCTGCGTGAGTGGACGGGTTCTGGACGGTTACAGTCAGAGGTGGTCAATAAACTCAACGAATGGTTTGATGCCGGCCTTCAAGATTGGGATATCTCCCGCGATGCGCCCTACTTTGGGTTTGAAATCCCCGGTGCGCCAGAGAAGTACTTTTATGTCTGGCTTGATGCTCCCATTGGGTACATGGCAAGTTTCCAGAATTTCTGTAACACGACCGGTGTTGAATTTGACACCTTCTGGTCCAAAGAGGCCCCAACCGAGCTCTATCATTTTGTGGGTAAGGACATACTTTATTTCCACACTCTGTTCTGGCCTGCGATGCTCCACGGTGCAGGATTCCGCACGCCCACAGCGGTATTCACCCACGGCTTTCTCACCATAAACGGGCAGAAGATGTCCAAATCTCGAGGAACATTTATTACGGCGAGGAACTATCTCGATCATCTGGATCCTGACTACCTGCGTTATTATTTTGCGGCGAAACTAAACAATCGTGTTGAAGACATCGATTTCAATGTCGATGACTTTGTCACTCGCGTAAACTCTGATCTTGTAGGAAAAGTCGTTAACATCGCGAGCCGTTGTGCCGGCTTCATTGAGAAACGTTTCCGAGGCCGATTGTCAGGGACATTGCCCGATCCTGAACTGAACGGAAAATTTTGTGCGCGCCACGATACGATTTGCGACTACTTCGAAAACCGCGAATTCGGCCGTGCCATTCGGGAAATAATGGCACTGGCAGACCTTGCCAACCAATATATCAATGACCTCAAGCCTTGGATCATCGCGAAGGACGAGAGTCGGGCCGAAGAACTTCAGGAGGTATGCACCCAGGGCCTTAACCTATTCCGCATCCTGATTACTTGGCTTGCCCCAGTAGTCCCGGAATTAGCAAGGCGTAGTGGAGAATTTCTCCGGCATCCTCTCGATACAGGACATGCTCTGAACCAACTCACCGAACCACTGCTTAATCACCAGATTGGATCTTTTGTCCGGTTGCTGGAGCGAATTGCACCGGAACATGCCAAAGCGATGATGGAGGATACTCAGTTAATGAAGGTAAACGACAGCAAGCAATTGGCGGGAAAACACCTGCAAGATGATCCCATCTCACCCGAGATCACCATAGACGAATTCTCCAAAATTGACCTCCGGGTGGTTCAAGTGATGGCCGCCGAGGCGGTCGACGGTGCCGACCGTCTACTGAAACTGACACTCGATCTGGAAGGTGAAACCCGGGAAGTTTTTGCCGGAATCAAGAGTGCCTATGATCCGCAAACACTGGTCGGCAAGTACGTGGTCATGGCAGCAAACCTCGCACCGAGGAAAATGCGGTTCGGAGTCTCGAACGGTATGATTCTTGCGGCTTCTGGTTCCGACGATGCAGGCGGTATTTTTCTGCTTTCTCCTGACGACGGCGCCGAGCCCGGAATGCGGGTCCGCTAACCACCCCCCGCTCTTTCCATGACTGCGCAAGCGCCTCTGACGAACCAGCGGGACTTGTTTCAGATCCCGGACGAAATCTGTTATCTCAACTGTGCCTATATCTCGCCGCTTTTAAAATCTACGGCAGAAGCGGGTAAAAGGGGTATGGAACGCAAGTTGCGCCCCTGGGAGATCAGCCCGCCTGATTTTTTCTCAACCGCTCAGCAGATTCGCGCAACTGCTGGGTCACTGCTCGGGAGCACGGCAAATGAGGTCGCTATCGTGCCGTCTGCCAGCTACGGTCTCGCGGCCGCCGCACGGAATCTCCCGGTTCATAAAGGCCAAAACATCCTGGTACTCGCTGAGCAGTATCCGTCCAACTACTATGTGTGGGAATCGATGGCCCGCAAAACGGGGGCCATTCTCCGATCCGTGCCCCGGCCCGCAGATGGAGACTGGACGCGAGGCATTCTGGAAATGCTCGACAACGATACAGCGATTGCCGCTCTACCCCATTGTCACTGGTCTGATGGCACGCTGGTTGATCTGGCACGGGTTCGACACCGCCTTGACCAAACAGGTGGCGCACTGGTCGTGGACCTTACACAGAGCCTCGGTGCCATGGTTTTTGATCTCGACGCCATTCGACCGGATTTTGCAGTTGCCGCGGCATATAAGTGGTTGCTTGGACCCTACGCGACAGGCTTACTTTATGTTGACCCGCGACATCATGACGGAGACCCTCTGGAATTGCCCATCTTCTCTAGGAAAAATGCAGTGCAGTTCAGTGATATCAGTTACCGGAATGAGTTCGAGCCGGGCGCCTGCCGTTTTGATGTAGGTGAAGTTGCGAACTTTGCGCTGCTACCGGCGCTTCATGACGCCCTGCTGCAAATCCTTGAATGGCAGGTCCCACGAATCCAGGCCAGCCTCGCCGAGCGAACCGCAATCATAGCAACCGAAGCCTCGGCTCTCGGACTAGAGGTTGTCGACCCGATGCGCCGCGCGCCACATTTCCTTGGCATTCGTTTTCCCAACGGACTTCCTGTAGGACTGGCTGAACATTTTCACGAACAACAGGTCTACGTCAGTGTTCGCGGCGATGCCCTTCGTGTGACACCGCACCTCTACAACACGGAAGATGATCAAAAAAGATTTATCCACGTGCTACGGAGCTTTATGTGACCGTTGAGACCTCCCGTACTGCGGCCAGGATTAATGCCAAGCTTCCGCAACTCCAATGCCAGCGTTGCGGTTATCCTTCTTGTCAGGATTTTGCAGAGGCGGTCTCAAATGGTAACGTGCCAGGAGATCGCTGCGATCCTGGAGGTATCCGCGTGTTGGAGTTGTTGAATTCGATCACGGAACAGGATCATTATTCCTTGGACCCGAGTTTTGATTCGCCGACCCTACCCACCGGGGTAAAAATCGAGGAATCTGAGTGCATTGGTTGCACGCTTTGTCTTCAGGCCTGTCCCGTCGCCGCAATCATCGGTGCCGGCAAACTTATGCACACGGTGATACGCACAGACTGCACCGGTTGCGAACTCTGCCTGCCGGTCTGCCCCGTTGACTGTATTAAATCAATCGATTTCCAGGAAAAAAATGCATTGTCTTATCAAGAATCCTTGACCGCAAAGTCGTCCCATCACCGCTTTAATTACGAGCGATGGCAACACCGCACCCAGTCAGCTCCACTGGCCCGGGAGGATAACAACGAGGCCTCACGGCGCGACGAGATTGCAAAGAGCGTCGCTAGGGTCCGGTCGAAACGACGTGTGCTAAACCAGGAACATTCCCAGGGTGAACGCGGCGCAGCGTAATGAATTCTTCGCTCGACTTCAGGAGTCGATTCCGGAACCGATAACAGAACTCAAGTATCGGACCCGTTTTCAGCTACTGGTCGCGGTGATTCTCTCCGCCCAGGCAACTGATCTATCCGTCAATCGCGCGACCCGAAAACTTTTTCGTGTCGCCGGCACTCCTAAAGCGATCCAGGAACTCGGCGTCTCAGGTTTGAAGAAATACATCCGCACCATCGGCCTTTACAATACTAAGGCGTTCAACATCATTAAGACCTGCTCGATCTTGTTAGAAGATCATGCGGGCCGTGTGCCGCATGAGCGCAGTGCGCTGGAGGCCTTGCCGGGAGTCGGGCGCAAAACGGCAAATGTCGTGCTCAACACCGCATTCGGTGAGCCGACCATCGCGGTCGATACCCATATCTTCAGGGTAGCTAATCGGACTGGCATTGCAAAAGGTCGATCAGTCCTTCAAGTCGAACACGGCCTGTTGCGCGCAACACCGGAACCTTACCTCAAAACTGCCCACCACCTACTCATCCTACACGGTCGCTATATCTGCCGCGCCCGCCGTCCGCTCTGCACCGAGTGCGTCATTGCTGATATTTGCGGATTTTCTGAAAAGACGAGTTGATCCGGTAGAGTTGGGACTTACGACAAATCAGAAATTTCGGTGTTCGTGATCGGGTTCGACAAACCACGTTGACGCACCGATTCAAAAAGAGCCACCCCGGTAGCAACTGAGACATTCAGGCTGGACAAACTGTCCGCCGCCGGGATTCGGGCCATCCCGTCGCAATGCTTGCGGGTAACAGGGCGCACCCCATTTGATTCGGAGCCCACCACGAGGCCGAGCGGGCCGGAAAGGTCGAACTCATACAAAGGAGCAGCGCTGTCGGGGGCGGTCCCAATAAGCCAGATACCCGCAGCCTTCAGGTTTTCGAGTACTCGCGTCCAGCTTCCAACCTCGAAGACGTTGAGTTGATGAATACCCCCCTCTGCGACTCGAATTGCCGCAGGGGTCAGTCCCGCTCCCACATTTGTTGGCATTATCACTCCATCCACTCCTGCTGCGGCCGCCGTCCGGAGACAGGCCCCAAGGTTTCTTGGATCCTCGATCCCATCGAGCAATAACACCAATGTGCTTGGGCCGACCCCAGCCAACCATCTGGTGAAATCTGAGAAGCCCAATGTTGGCGCATGCGGGAGCAGCCCTACCACCCCCTGGTGCCGGACTGTCCCAGCAAGGCGATCAAGCACGTCGCGATCACAGCGTCTGACTTGAACGCCACGGGCACGTGCTAGGGACAACAATTGGCGAATACGTTGATCTTTGCGCCCCCCATCATGAACAATTTCGCTTATCGCAACCGGATCGGAACGAAGTGCCGCGTCGACCGCGTGAAAACCACATAGGGCGAGATGCTTCGAATCCATCAATGTCTCCTTCCGGAGGCCGCTGCGCGCTTCCTTCGCGCCTGATTCTGACGTGAACGATTACGTTTCCGGGACCTCGGGGGCTTAGGCGGGAAACCGTCATCAAGAACCCGCGCAAAGTCGATTTTTCCGTCCTCCAGGTGCACGCCTGCAAGCTTGACCCGGATCCTGTCGCCTAGCATGACACGTTCACCTGTCTCGCGCGCCACCAGACTCATATGCCGTTGATCGAATTCAAAATAACCCCAACCCAACTCTGAGACATGGATCATGCCCTCAACGGGAAACTCCTCTAATGTGATGAACACACCGAATCCAGCAACGCCGCTTACCGTTCCCAAGAATACGTTTCCGATGTACTCGTGCATGAACTGCGCTTTTAGCCAAGTCATCATCTCACGTTCCGCAACTTCAGCTTGGCGCTCCGTGCGCGAACAATGATCTGTAATTGCGGTGAGTTCACGTTCATCGTAGCCGGCTCCGGGCATCGGCTCCTTATCCAACACCGCTTTCAGGAGCCGATGCGCAATGAGATCAGGATAACGCCGGATCGGTGACGTAAAGTGGGTATAGGTCTCAAAACCAAGTCCATAGTGAGCGGATCGGGTAGGCGAATAAAAAGCCTGCTTCATGGACCGCAAGACCAGCATTTGCAAACAGGCCAAAGGCTTTTTGTTTTTTTTAGCCGATGCGAGGGCGCGAGATAATACCCCCCCGGTCGGCACGCTGCCACCGTCAATCCGGACGCCGAACACTCCGAAGATGTCTTTCAGGTTTCGAATAGCATCTCGATCCGGGGCGTCGTGACATCGGTAGATCGCTTTCGAAAGGGAGCGATCCAATGCTTGGCCAGCGCAAATATTGGCTGCCAACATGCATTCTTCAATAACTCTCGCAGCCTCTGGACGCGGTCTTAACTTCATCGCTTCAATGTAGCCATCATGATCGAAAAGCGTTTCGGTCTCCGAAAACTCTAGCTGCAGACTCCCCCTAGCGCGACGTTGATCCCAGAGTTTCCGGCTAACGACATCTAACGTCCTAAGGCTCTGCTTAACGGACGAGGTCTGATCAAGAAATGCACTATCCGGTTGATTCAGGAACGCAGACACGGTGTCATAAGTCAGCCTCGCCGCAGATTGGATTCGGGCCTCGACAAACTCATAATGGTCAATCTTGCCATCATGGGTTAGGTTCATCCGACACACCAGCGCAAAACGGACCTCGCCAGGATTTAATGAGCACAAATCGGTGGACAACATTTCCGGAAGCATCGGAACTACCCGGCCAGGGAGATAGACCGAATTCCCCCTTTCTCTTGCCGCCAGGTCGAGCGGCCCATCTCGCTCTACATAGCGCGACACATCCGCAACGGCTACGTCGAGCTTGAACCCGGCCGCATCCTCTCGACAATAGACAGCATCATCAAAATCCCGAGCATCCTTACCATCGATCGTCACAAACGGCACTTTCGTAAGATCCAGTGTCTCACCCGAGGGCTTCGCAGCAGATTTTTCGGAAAAAGCAACAAGCAACTTTTCAACATCGCCCGGCCAAATCGTCGGTATCTGATTCCGTAGAAGAATATTCTCTCGGACCGATGAGACCTGCGCTTGCTCAGAATTAATCGGCGGCCGCCGGCGTGAGATTTTTGACATGATGAAAATTACCTAAATCTACTTGGAATCATCGTCTCCTGCGATTGACAACTTTCCACCCAATTCGTTAAGGTTCGCGCCCCTGATTAGGCTGGTGTATCCAGTATTTTGTTGTAGTTCTCTTTAGCCGAGGTGGCGGAATTGGTAGACGCGCTAGCTTCAGGTGCTAGTGGGGGCGACCCCGTGGAGGTTCAAGTCCTCTCCTGGGCACCAACTCTTATCGACATGCACGGTAATCTAAGATGCAC
>DPVA01000086.1 GCA_003529705.1 Gammaproteobacteria bacterium
ACAACTCCTTGAAGAAAGCCTGAAAGGCGCAGTGATGCAGACTGGCGCCGTCATCTCGGCTGAAGTCGTCGACATAAACGGGGATTATGTCGTTGTCAACGCCGGTTTGAAGTCAGAGTCCGAAATTCCTGCGACCCAGTTCCGTGACGCAGACGGAGCCGTCTCGATACAGGTCGGTGATTTTGTCGAGGTTGCAATCGAGGCCATTGAGGATGGTTTTGGAAATACCCGACTATCCCGGGAGCGTGCCCGGCGTGCCAAATCCTGGGAAACTCTCAAGGTGGCATTTGAAAGCGAATCAGTGGTCACAGGCTTCCTCACCGGCAAAGTGAAAGGCGGTTTTACTGTGTCGTTGGACGAGGTGCGCGCGTTTCTTCCGGGCTCTCTGGCCGATGTTCGACCGGTCACAGATTCGGCCTATCTCGAGAACCGGGAACTGGAGTTCAAGGTCATCAAGCTTGATCAGGGTCGTAACAACGTGGTCGTCTCCCGACGGGCCGTCGTTGAGCGGGAGATGCAGGAAGAGCGTAGCGCCTTGCTCGAAAACCTTGAGGAAGGTCAGGTCATCACTGGGGTCGTCAAGAACCTCACGGACTACGGCGCGTTCGTTAACCTTGGGGGCTTGGATGGGTTGCTACACATAACCGATATTGCATGGAAACGTGTCAAGCACCCTTCAGAAGCGTTGAACGTCGGGGACGAAGTTACTGTTCGCGTCTTGAAGTTCGATCGTGAGAGAAACCGCGTTTCACTAGGCATGAAGCAGTTGGGCGAGGATCCTTGGGCCGACATCGCGCGCCGTTATCCAGAAAAAACCCGGATCTTCGGAAAAGTGACCAACATCACCGACTATGGTGCGTTTGTGGAACTGGAAGAGGGGGTTGAAGGACTGGTTCATGTCTCGGAAATGGATTGGACCAACAAAAATGTCCACCCCAACAAGGTGTGCCACTTGGGAGATGAGGTAGAGGTCATGGTTCTGGAAGTGGATTCGGACCGCCGGAGAATTTCCCTGGGGATGAAGCAGTGTACGGGTAATCCCTGGGGCGAGTTCGCGGCCACTCATCAGCGTAATGACAAGATTACAGGTGAGATCAAATCAATCACTGACTTTGGTGTCTTCATCGGACTTGAGGGCGGCATTGACGGACTTATCCATCTGAGCGATCTTTCGTGGGATCGAGAAGGCGAGGAGGCAGTTCGCGACTTTAAAAAAGGCGACCAGATCACCGCCGTCGTTCTGTCGGTAGACCCGGAACGAGAGAGAATTTCACTCGGAATTAAGCAGGCCCAAGAAGATCCCTTTAATGCTTATGTCGGTGCCCATTCCAAGGGGGCCTCAGTCAAGGGCATTATCACGACTGTGGACGCAAAAGGGGCCGTCGTCGAACTTGGAGAAGGTGTCGAGGGATATCTGCGTGCAACCGAGTTGTCGCGCGACTATGTGGAAGATGCGCGAGCAATGCTGAATCCTGGCTCGGATATAGAGGCTAAGATCACTAGTATCGACCGCAAGACCCGACGGATCACGCTTTCAATTAAGGCGCTTGAAGCTGAAATCGAAGACAAAGCAGTGCAGCAGTACAGCGGGCAGGTATCCGCAAAGACTTCTTTGGGAGATAAACTCAAGGAGGAACTTGAGAAGCAGGACGCCTGAGTTTCATCAGGTACACGCCGGCACGGTAGACGCGATGAAGACATTGACCAAGTCAGAACTCATCGAGCGGCTTTCGCAAGAACAGCCCCATTTGCCGCCACGGGACGTTGAATTTTCTGTCAACGCGGTCCTGGATCATATGCGTCGCGCTTTGGTTGCGGGGGATCGCATCGAGATCCGTGGATTCGGGAGCATCGGCCTGAGGTATAGGAGGCCCCGGACCGGAAGGAATCCCAAGACCGGAGAGTCTGTCAGTGTGCCCGGGAAATATGTACCCCACTTCAAACCAGGACGGCAGCTCCGGGAGAGGGTGAATCAGGAAAAGGGGTCACAATTCATGGACGATGAACCATCTTCTGACGTGGAGTAACCCGATCGCGCTTTGGTCAAGGCACCAATCGAGCCAGGAAATGAACGCGGGCTGATGTTGAAAAAACTGCTCACAACCATTATCACGCTGATTGCCATTGTGGTGGGTGTCACCTTCGCTGCGAAAAATCCGCAGGCGGTCTCAATCTCGTACTACTTCGACCTGGCGTGGGAAGGGCCACTTGTGATCGCACTGACTGCGGCTTTAGTGATCGGTGTAGGGCTCGGCGCGGCACCGTTGGTGCTGCGCGTGTTCCATCTCAAGCGCAGACTCAACGCCGCCCGCTCCGCCGGACCTCGGCCGTCGACCCTAGAACATCCATCCCAGGAAGCTGAAGAACTTCGGACCCACCGATAAGGTCATGGACCCAATCTGGCTTCTAGTACTGTTACCGTTTGCAGCCCTCTCCGGCTGGCTCGCAGCGTGGCGTGGCCGTCCGGAGACATCGAGTCCTCCAACACCGGGAGTGATTTCAGAAACTTATTACCGCAGTATCAATTTCTTGGCGAATGATCAACACGATGAAGCCTTGGACGTGCTCGCGAAGGCGCTGGAAGATTATGACGAATCATTGGAGATTCAACTGGCCCTCGGTACTTTGTTTCGGCGGCGCGGGGAGATTGAAAAAGCCACGCAGATACATCAAAGCCTGATCTCGCGCCCCGGATTGAGTCCAGAGCAGAAGAGTCTTGTACTCTTCGAGCTCGCCAACGATTACCTCAAGGCCGGACTGCTGGATCGATCCGAGAATCTGCTGTTAGAGCTTGGTGCGGAGGATGGGTTCCGGGAATCGGCGCTCCGGCTTCTGGTTCAGATTTATGAAAGTGAACGCGACTGGGAGCGCGCAATCGCGGCAGCAGGACGTCTCGACAGCCTTACCGTGGAAATGTGGGGACCCGTGATTGCGCAATATTATTGTGAACTCGGCGAGCGTGATCTGAGTGGAGGAGACTATGCGGCTGCGAAAGAGCGGGCGGATCAAGCATTGAAGTTAAATCGCAACTGCGCTCGTGCGATAATTTTACGTGGCCGGTTGGACGCCCTGACGGGAAGGCACCAACAGGCGGTAACGACTTGGATGCGTCTTTGCGATGAACATCCGGAGATGCTAAACGAGGTGGCGCGCCTGGTACAGGCAAGTGCTGAAAGTCTCCAACAACCCGGAGTGTATGTTGATTTCCTGAACCGGGCGTTGGAAATGGCCTCGGACGAACGACTGCAACTGCTGTTGGTAGACTGCCTCTCCAAGCAGGGGCGAACGGAGGAGGCTGAGTCGCAGTTGCTGTCCTGGGTAGAACAGCACGCGAGTCTTTCAGGACTACATCGGCTTCTGGAACTTCGATCGGACCAGAAGCCCGGGACGCCTTTCGAGCGGGACTATCAAATGGTGCGCAAAGTGACGGGCAAGCTTCTGGCGGACCGTGCTGGCTATGAGTGTCGCTTCTGCGGTTTTCAAGGGAAGTCGTTGCATTGGCAGTGCCCGGGATGCCGGCATTGGGGTACGACGGTACCGAAAGCCGCTGCCATTAAACTGCCTTAATCTACTGTGAAGTATTCACCTTGAAGTGGCTCCTAAGGAAGAGGAAGATGCATGACGCCGTTACCAATACGGCAGTTTTCTTCAAACAAACGACTACAGGGAGCGTAGACCATGTCTCAATTCATTCTCAAAGTTATTTCTGGCGCCTTTCTTTCAGTGGTGTTGAGTTTAGGCTATTTTGCATACGCCGACCCCGTCGACCTCAATCAGGCCGATGCCAGGACCCTCGCCGAGAACATTCTTGGTGTGGGTCCGGTCCTGGCCGAAGCGATCGTGGCGTATCGGCTCGAGAACGGCGCTTTTCTATCGGCCGAGCAGCTCTTGGAGATTCCTGGGGTGGGCCCGAAGATTCTCGAGAAAAACGAAAAGTCGCTTTTGGTGGATGGAAAAGCCTACCAAAACTGATAAAATTTATTAATCACTTCTGGGAAGGGTGTCTGAGAGGACACCCTTTCTTTTTGTCTGATAATTCCTATGGTCTTTAGACACTTCCCGTCATGAAAGTAACGATCGTTGGTAGTGGCTACGTGGGACTAGTGTCGGGCGCGTGCCTTGCGGATGTAGGAAATGACGTTCTGTGTATGGATGCTGACCAAGGCAAGATCGAAGATCTAAAAGGCGGCACTATCCCAATTTACGAACCTGGCCTTGAGGATCTAATTACGACCAACGCATCAGAGGGTCGGCTTACTTTCACCACAGATTTACGCGAAGCCGTGACTTTCGGCGACGCGATATTTATCGCAGTGGGAACCCCCCCCGATGAAGACGGTGCAGCGGATCTTCAGCATGTTCTGGCGGTTGCACGCGGGATTGGGGAGGCTTTGACCGAATATCGCGTGATCATCACCAAGTCTACTGTGCCCGTAGGGACGGCGGAAAAAGTCCGTAGCGAGGTCCAGTCCAGGTTGGATGCTCGAGGGGTGGAGGTGAACTTCTCCGTGGTCTCCAATCCCGAGTTTCTAAAGGAAGGCGCGGCAATCGAAGATTTTCTTAAACCCGACCGGATTGTGATCGGAGCGGACGATGAGCGCCCCCGGCAGTTGATGCGAGAGCTCTATGCACCGTTTAACCGGAGTCATGACCGACTTTTGTTTATGGACCTGCCTTCGGCGGAGCTCACGAAATACGCGGCGAATGCAATGTTAGCGACCAAGATTTCCTTCATGAACGAGTTAGCAAATATTGCCGAACGGGTGGGTGCAGATATTGAAACGGTGCGACTCGGCATCGGCTCTGACCCGAGAATCGGATATCACTTCATCTATCCGGGCTGCGGTTATGGCGGTTCCTGTTTTCCAAAAGATGTTCAGGCCCTTGCCAGAACTGCTGACAGTGCCGGATTCGAACCAAAAATACTGAACGCCGTCGAAGCGGTAAATCATGAACAGAAGCTCAGCCTTGTAGACAAGGTAATTTCCCGTTTTGGAGAGGATCTCACTGGTTATCATTTTGGGGTTTGGGGGCTTGCATTCAAACCTAACACCGATGATATGCGTGAAGCACCGAGCGGTGTCATCATCAGGGAACTGTGCCACCGTGGAGCGACCGTTTGCGCGTTCGATCCGGTAGCGGTTGACGAGGCCAGAAACCAACTTGCGGATATTCAGACGGTAACTTTTGGTTTCGACCTTTACAGTGTGGTCGCGGGGGCGGACGCGTTACTGCTGCTGACCGAATGGAAGGCATTCCGGAGCCCAGATCTTGAGAGAATTCGGGATGGATTGCGCACTGCCGTCGTGTTTGATGGACGTAATGTTTTTGATCCGGAGATGGTAAAAAGACACGGACTGGACTACTACAGCATCGGCCGTCGGCCGATGCTGGCGAGTGGAGGTCGGCCGGGCTCATGAATAACCAAGTGGTTGACCGTCTGAGCGCTTTACGGATACTAGTTGTCGGCGATACGATGCTGGACCGCTACTGGATTGGAGATGTCACTAGGGTCTCGCCGGAGGCACCGGTACCGGTGGTAAATGTCATGGACATCCAGGAGTGCGCTGGGGGAGCAGGTAACGTTGCGGCGAATGTTGCCTCATTAGGAACGCGGTGCGAACTGCTGTCATTCATTGGTGACGACGATTCCGGACGTCGGCTAAATCAACTGCTCGCCTCTGCTGGGGTAGACCGCCATCTTCACATTGACGCTAAGGGTCGTACGACCGAGAAACTCCGAATCGTTTCCCGCAATCAACAGTTGCTGCGGGCCGATTTTGAGTCCCGCCCAACGGCGGAACTCTTAGCTCAGAGCGTCGCTGATTATCGGGATCTCAGCGATGGGGTCGATTCGATTGTGATCTCGGACTATGGGAAAGGCGGCCTAGCTCATATCGAGACGATGATCCAGATTGCAAGAGATCGACAAACTCCCGTGATCGTTGATCCAAAAGGGGGGGACTATTCCCGTTATCAAGGGGCCACCCTAGTAACACCTAATCGTGATGAATTTAGATTGGCGACAGGCGTGGCTACAGACGATTCGAGTTTCTTTCAAACCGCCCAGGACCTGGTTAGTCGTACTGGATTGTCCGGCCTTCTTGTCACTCGCGGTGAGGAGGGTATGACACTCTTTTTGTCGACCGGGGAAGTTGTGCATCAGGATGCAACTGCTCGCGAGGTGTTCGATGTCAGCGGCGCTGGCGACACTGTGGTCGCGATCGTTGCTGTTGGTGTAGCGGCAGGCCTCGGTTGGGCGGAGTGCATCGAGTTGGCAACGTTCGGCGCGAGTGCCGTGGTCGGTCGGTTTGGCACCAGCGTCGTCCGAAAGTCAGACCTGAAGCTGACAGTTACTGGAAACCAGTAACAATGATTGTCGTAACTGGGGGTGCAGGTTTTATTGGATCCAATTTGATTGCTGCGCTCAACGTAGCTGGTGAAGATAAAATCATTCTGGTTGATGACCTTACTGATACCAACAAGATACAGCATATCAACGATTTGAGGATTACGGACTATTTGGACAAGGACGATTTTCGAAGACTCCTGAGTAGTTCCGGCATACCGACCGGTGTTGAGGCTGTCTTCCACCAAGGCGCCTGTTCGGACACGATGGTCAGCGACGGAAAATATGTAATGGATGTCAATTATGAATACTCCAAGATCGTGCTACACGCGTGCGCAGACTCTGAAACACCTCTCATCTATGCGTCTTCCGCATCGGTTTATGGTCGCCATGGTCCGTTTGTTGAGTCGCTCGAGAACGAGCATCCGCTGAATGCTTATGCATTCTCGAAAGCCCTGTTCGATCGTTACGCATTCGAGGAGGGTCGTCAGCCCTCAGCGCAACGGGTCGGCCTTCGGTACTTTAATGTCTACGGACCCCGTGAGACTCACAAGGGCCGAATGGCCTCGGTCGTCTGGCATCTAACCCACCAATATTTTGGTAGTGGTTCGGTGCGCCTTTTTGAGGGTGGTGGAGGATATGATGCCGGCGAACAAAGGCGAGACTTTATCCATGTGGACGACGTGGTTCGGGCGAATTTGTTTTTTCTTCAGAATCCCGACAGAAGCGGGATCTTTAACGTAGGAACAGGAAGATCCCGGAGCTTTAACGATGTTGCGCTTGCAGTGATCAACGCTTGCCGGCGAGTTGACGGCGACAGCGCATTGACCCTCATTGAGGCGCAACGCGACGGACGCCTGAATTACTTTCCGATGCCCGACGCGTTGCAGGGGAAGTATCAGAGTTTCACTGAAGCGGCTATTGAAAAACTGGAGACCGTTGGCTGTTCCGGTCCATGGATGGATGTGGAAGAGGGTGTCGATCATTACGCAGCTCAACTGTATTCGTCGCTATTGGAGGGCGGTGGCGATGCTCCTGTCCAATCCAGATGACTCGTTGCTAATTTGATGACAAAAGACCCAACACTTTCGAACGGTTTAAGCGGTTTGGGAGAACCAAGGGATTGCTCTGTAATGGTGACAGGCGGTTCAGGCTTTATCGGCTCGGCGGTAATTCGACGGTTGGTGGCTGAGCAATATGCACAAATCATCAACATCGATATCCTGACCTACGCCGGAAACGAGGCGACATTGATTAATGAAGCCCACTATCCCGGCTACGAGCACGAAAAAGCCGATATCCGTGATGCACAAGCCATGCAACAGCTGGTGAACCAATATAGACCTGATGCGATCATGCATCTGGCCGCTGAATCTCATGTTGACCGCTCAATTGATGGACCCGGGGACTTTATCAGCACCAACATTCAGGGCACTTATAACCTTCTGGAAGCGGTTCGGGCTGAAGATGAAAGAAGGTTACTACTGACCGGTCAGGGTCCGCGCAGGGTGCGATTCCATCATATTTCGACCGATGAAGTCTATGGAACCCTGGGAGCGACCGGTTACTTTAATGAGGAGTCCCCCTATCAGCCCAATTCACCTTATTCGGCCAGCAAAGCCGCATCTGATCATCTTGTCCGCGCCTGGGCAGAGACTTTTGGGACAGATGCGGTTGTTTCCAATTGTTCCAACAACTATGGCCCTTATCAATATCCTGAAAAGCTTATACCGGTTGTGATTCACCGCGCCATAGCGGGAGACGCGATACCTGTGTACGGAAAAGGGGATAACGTCCGAGATTGGCTCTTTGTCGATGATCACGCCACGGCCTTGGTTGCGGTGATGTGTCAAGGAGAGCGTGGACGGACCTATAACATTGGGGGAGATTCGGAGCGAACTAATTTAGAAGTCGTCGAGACCATATGTCGGGTGCTCGATGAGCTTGTACCCCGTGAGGTAGGGACATACTCCGACCTGATCTCGTTCGTTCAGGACCGTCCCGGACATGACTTCCGTTATGCGATCGATGCGACAAGGATAAAGTCTGAGCTTGGCTGGCATCCGCGGGAGAAGTTTGAGACCGGAATTCGTCGGACGATTGAGTGGTATCTTGGCAATCAGGACTGGGTTGATGCCGTTGGAGGTATGCATTCAACAACAAAACGGTTGGGTCTTGGAGGTTCTCCATGAGAGGTTTGATATTGGCGGGGGGCGCAGGCACGCGACTCGCCCCAGTCACACAGGTTGTCTCGAAGCAGTTGTTGCCGGTTTATGACAAACCGATGATCTATTACCCATTAAGTGTACTGATGCTGGCAGGTATCAGGGATATCATGCTCATCTCGACGCCTCACGATACCCCCCGGTTTCAGGAACTCTTGGGTACCGGAGAGCAATGGGGTCTTAATCTTGCGTATGCGGTTCAGCCGTCGCCAGATGGTCTTGCGCAGGCGTTGATTATCGGATCGGAGTTTATCGGCAACAGTCCCTGTGCACTCGTCCTAGGCGATAACATCTTTTACGGTCATCAACTGTCGACTGCTGTTCAGCGTGCATGTGGTTTGAAAAATGGTGCGACAGTATTTGCGTATCCGGTAAAGGACCCTGAGCGATATGGCGTGGTGAGTTTTGACGCTGACGGCAGGGCCCAGACGCTCGAGGAAAAACCTTCGCAACCGCGTTCCCGATATGCCGTGACTGGGCTCTATTTTTATGATGACCGAGCCGCTGACTACGCTCGTTCTCTTAAGCCTTCAGCGAGAGGGGAGCTAGAGATAACCGACCTTAATCAAATATACCTTGAGCAGGGCGCTCTTAACGTAGAACTCCTCGGCCGGGGTACCGCATGGCTTGACACCGGCACCCATGAATCGCTGTTGCAGGCGTCTGTCTTCATTGAGACTCTTGAGGCACGTCAGGGGATGAAAATCTGCTGTCCCGAGGAAATCGCATTCCGAATGGGTTATATCGACATTGAGGCTCTTGCAGAACTCTCATTTGGACTTGGTAAAAGTACTTACGGAAACTACCTCCGCGAGCTTGTTGCGGAACACCAGTCTGACGGCTCATAAAACCTCGCGAAAGAAAGAGCGCCGAGAAAAGCCTTGCGATCAAATACCTCGCGTCATCGTAGCGACCTCCTCTACATTGCCGGGAGTTTCACCGGGCATCGTTTCGTAATCGGTCAGTTGGCAAAACGGGCGATTCTTGGTCGGTATCGCGGGACCATTCTTGGATTACTCTGGTCGCTGGTGACGCCGTTGCTCCTGCTCGCCGTGTATACGTTTGTGTTTGGATCGATTCTTCAGGTCAGGTGGGTTACACAGAGCGGCGGCAACGCCGAATTTGCGGCGATTCTGTTTTCGGGTATGCTCATCCATGGAATCCTGGCGGAGTGTCTGACACAAGCGTCGACCTTGATTGTGACCAATCCGCAATATGTAAAAAAGGTTGTATTTCCATTGGAGGCGCTGCCATGGGTCACCGTTATCAGCGCCTTTTTCCAAGGGGTGATCAGTACGGGTATCTTGCTCGTCTACCTGCTAGCGGTCGAGGGGAGTATTCCGTGGACCGCCGTGCTTTTCCCAATCCCCTTACTTGTTCTCGTGTTCGTCTGTATCGCTGCCGGCTGGTTGATTGCGGCAACAGCGGTGTACTTGAAAGATATTGCGCAGATGATGGGGTTGTTGAGCACCGTATTGTTTTTTATGGCGCCTATTCTTTACCCAAAATCTGCGTTGCCGGCCGAATTTCAACACTGGTTGTATTTAAACCCTCTAACGTACATCATCGAGCAGTTTCGTGCTGTGGTGTTATGGGGCCAACTGCCAGATTGGAAAGGTTTAGGGCTCTACACGCTCGCGGCGGTCGTGATTGCCTGGCTGTCACTTGCCTGGTTTCAAAAGACGCGGAAAGGGTTTGCCGATGTCCTCTGATCCTGTGGTGTCGGCCCATGATCTGGGGAAAGATTACAGGATCTATGATCGGCCGATTGATCGAGTACGGGAGATGTATTCGATTCGTGGTCGTGAATATCATTCCGTATTTACGGCGCTTCATAACGTTACCTTCGATGTTGCGCCGGGTGAGACGGTCGGTATTATCGGACCCAATGGCTCTGGAAAATCGACGCTCTTAGAGATTATTTGTGGAACGTTGAACCCCTCGCGCGGCCACGTATCGGTCACCGGAAGGTTGGCGGCGCTTCTTGAACTAGGAGCAGGATTTAACCCTGCCTTTTCTGGGCGGGAGAACGTTTATCTCAATGCAGCACTCCTCGGAATTTCCCGGGAAGAGATAGACGACCGTTTTACTGAGATCGTTGATTTTGCCGGAATCGGTGAGTTTATCGATCATCCTGTGAGCACCTATTCCAGCGGAATGTATGTCCGATTGGCCTTTGCCACCGCTGTTAATTCGGAGCCGGAAATCCTGATTGTTGATGAGGCTTTAGCGGTCGGAGATATCCGTTTCCAGCGCAAGTGTTTTCGCCGATTCCAGGAAATGCAAAGGGCGGGAAAAACGATCCTGTTTGTTACCCATTCGGTAGAACTGGTACAGGCTCATTGTTCGCGCGGAATCTATCTTAAATCGGGAGAAATTCGAGCTCTTGGAGAGCCTAAAGCGGTGATTCAGGAATATCTTGAGGATCTGTTTGGTGTAGTTGGGGCTCAGGAATCCGATAGCCAACAAGAGGATGACAATCAGGGGCTCCAGAGCGCAAAAACGCCTTCGTTACCGGGCCAACAAGCCGTTCGGCAAGAAACAGCAGGCGATGACGTAGAGATCTCTCGGGCAATAGCGTCAGAGAGAATTCTTGCGCATTTTCCGGAAGACCTTTGTTCCACACGGGCTTTTTATAACCCCAATGAGTATCGCTGGGGTGACCAAAGGGCTGTTATCTACGATTACCTGTTAAGTGACGTGCAAGGCCCCATTCGACAAGGCGTTGAACGTGGACAGAAGGTCGTTCTTGAGGTTTCTATATTCTTTCCGACTGTGCTGGAAGACATCATCTTCGGATTTACCATCAAGACTGTAGATGGCCGCACAGTGTTCGGCGCAAATACCCGAGAGAGGGGTCTAGAGATACCCCAGGCTGCCGCCGGCCAATGCGGGAAAGTACGCTTCGAGTTCGTCTGTGCGCTTATTCCTGGGGAATATTTCCTTTCGGTTGGGATTGCGCAGGATGACTCAAGCCGGGATAACATAGCCATAGATAGAAGATACGACCTCATTTATATGCCCGTCATCGGGGCTCGCGGTGACTTTGGCATTGCTGACGTGAATCTTTCTATTGACTGTCTCTACGATG
>DPVA01000036.1:0-1785 GCA_003529705.1 Gammaproteobacteria bacterium
AAGTAGTCCTGGGTACCGCCACCGATCGCCCCTAAATAAGTACCCAATTCGACCCAGGCCGAGCGCGCTGCAACCGCTGGATATTTACTCACCACCCACGCCTCGTAAGCAGGTAGCGTCGGCACCACGGTACCCAGCAGGACCTCTAGCCACTCAGGACGTGCTGCTGCCGCTGCCGTCAGAATCGAGACCAGCAATAAACTGACCACAATAGTGTGGAACTTTTCCAGTGAACCATAGCTCTGAATCATGGTGATTGCGATCGCTATGACTACGAAGGCCGTCCCCCAGACCCGCTCATCGCCCCAGAGCCCCAGCTCCTCAAAACCGAAGATCCACACGGCTAGTCCACCGAGCATTTTTGGTAAACCAGAGAGCCAGAGTGGGAAACAGAGCACGGTCATAATCGCCAAGATCCACACCGCCCAACCTTGAGGACCCGGGAGATACTTCCAACGCTCAATTGGGTGTTCACCGGTCAGTGTCATATAGCGTGCAGCGGTGTAGAGCTGGACAAACTTCATCAAGCCACCACCGACAAAACACCAGAGCAAGGCATAGCCAAAGATCGCACCTCCACGCGAGGCGAAAACCGTTTCACCACTACCTATAGTGACCGAGGCAATTATCGCACCAGGACCGAAAATCCGCAGCATCGCGCCAAGGCCACGTGCCTTCAGATCCTCACTGAGTTCGGGGTAGCGCTGCGCTTCACTCATGGAAACCACTCCTTGTATGAGCCCTAATCGGTCGTATGATATCGCAAGGCCGACATCTTGTCAAATTTCCGGATCAAAACCATATTTCCAATTATACTACTCAGGAGACTTCAATGCACATAACCAAGGCCATCGTACCCGTAGCCGGTCTCGGGACCCGACTCTTACCCACAACCAAGGCACTACCCAAGGAAATGCTGCCGGTAGGCCGACTACCCGTCATTCACCACGTAGTTGAAGAATTGGTCTCTGCTGGGATCCGCCAGATCCTTTTCGTCACAAGTGGTAACAAAAGCGTCATTGCCGAACACTTCGACGAAAATTCAGAATTAACCCGCCGACTCGGAACGGATCAGCAAGATCTGCTCGAAGCCTGCCGCTTCGATTATCGGACGCGCGGCATAGAGTTTTTCACGGTCCGCCAACGCTGCCTTCCCGGCCACACCACCCCAGCGGGTACCGGCGATGCCGTAGCAGCTGGCCAGGCCTTCGTCGCCAACCAGGATTTTGTCGTGGCTTTCGGAGATAGCATCGTACACTCCAGCACAAGCGAAACCTTGCTGCAAAGAATGATCTTTTCACACCTCAACCACCATAGTACATGCACGATAGGTGCTTACCAGGTCCCCGATGCCCTGGTACATCGCTATGGAATCCTAATCCCCGAAGATGCCGGGAGTGCGGATTGCAAGCTGACCGACATCATCGAAAAACCCTCTCCCGACCAGACCTCCAGCCGCCTGGCGATCAGCGCCCGCTATATATTTTCCCCAAGCGTCTTCGAACGCATCCACGCCCTGACCCCAACACCGAATGGAGAGATCTATCTCACCGACGCCATCGCAACGCTTATTTCCGAGGGTACCATGGTGCGAGCCGTACGGCTGGGCGAGACCGACAAGCGCTACGATATAGGCAACCACTTGGCCTATTTCGAAACCTTTATTGACTACGCGTTCGACGATCCCGAATGGGGCGCACAAATCCAGTCTTATGTCCGTGGAAAAATGGACCGCGAGCCAACTTGACAGCTACTATGTAAATCACTATTTTATGGCCCATTAGG
>DPVA01000036.1:2131-4406 GCA_003529705.1 Gammaproteobacteria bacterium
GCTCAAAAGTGCTCAAAAACTGAATTATAGTTCCCCAATATTACAGGTGGTTATACTTATGGGTGCATCGACGACTTGGAAAGAAAGACTGTCAAATCAGATTCCCGAAGATTGGGCCGAGGAAATTGACACCTTCGAGACCCAAATCCACCTTCGCAAACAAGGCAAGATGGAAGAGAAGCTCTTTGCCGAAACGCGTTTGCGGCGAGGTGCCTACGGCCAGCGCTATGATAATGGCCAGCGCTATGATGGGTCAAAGACCCAACAACTGGCTTTCCCCGAGCACGAGACCAAAGGTCCGGACACGATCTGGCACGCCCCGGGCATGATGCGGATCAAGATTCCCTTCGGCGGACTCACTGCCGAACAGATGGAGGTCCTAGCCGATCTGGCCGAGGAATACTCCGAGGAAATTCTCCATATAACCACGCGCCAAGACTTTCAGATCCACTTCATCCATATTGCGGATACCCCCGACTTGATGCGGCGTCTCGCCGCAGTGGGAATCACCACCCGTGAGGCCTGTGGCAACTCGGTGCGCAATGTCACCGCCTGCCCGCTATCCGGAGTCTGCCGCACCGAAACCTTCGATGTCACTCCCTACGCCCAAGCGGTGATGCGCTTCTTACTCGGCCATCCCGATTGTCAAGACTTCGGACGCAAATTCAAAATCGCCTTCTCTGGCTGCGAGCACGAAGCCTGCGGCCTGGCCAATATGCACGATATGGGGGGCGTCGGCGTCGTCAAAACAATAGATGGTGAAGTGAGACGTGGCTTCAAGCTCTACGTCGGAGGCGGTCTTGGCGCAGTGCCACACCAAGCCCAGATCTACGAGGAATTTCTTCCGGTCGAAGAGCTGCTACCCACCTCCCAGGCCATAGCCCGGGTCTTTGCCCGGCTGGGTGAAAAGAAGAATCGCAACCGCGCACGAATCAAATTTCTGGTCGCCAAACTCGGTATCGAAGAATTTCGCCGTTTAGTCCGCGAAGAGCGCGAAATTCTACCCGAAGATTCGCGCTGGACATCCTTTCTCGACGACCTCACCCAGACAGACGAAGAGCCACTCAAGCCAGGCCAAGCTTTAAACGGATCCGAGTCCAGCGCAGAATTCACCGAATGGTGCCGCACCAACGTCTATCAACAGCGCCAAGAGGGCTATGTAGTCGCTACCGTGGCACTGCCCCTAGGCGATATAACCTCCCATCAATTACGCACATTGGCAGATATCAGTCGACGCTATGTCAAAGAAACAGCCCGCACCACTGTCGAACAGAATATCGTCCTGCGCTGGGTCAGCGAAATAGACCTGCCCCAGCTCTATTCAGAGCTCGTTGCCCTCGGCCTGGCAGAAACCGGTGCCGGCACCATCGTAGATGTGACATCCTGCCCCGGTACCGATACCTGTAAATTAGGCATCGCCTCTTCGCGCGGTCTAGCCGGCGAGTTGCGCAAGCGACTCGGTGAAGAGAGCGCTCGTATAGACGAAGCGATCGAGGGCCTGCGGATCAAAATCAGCGGCTGCTTCAACTCCTGCGGGCAGCATCACGCCGCCGATATCGGCTTCTATGGTAACAGCCGCAAAATAAATGGCATCACTATCCCACACTTCCAGGTCGTCCTGGGTGGCCAGTGGAAGAACAATGCCGGTTCCTTCGGCCTGGCTACTGGTGCTGTCCCATCCAAGAATATTCCCGAGGTTGTCGCCCGTCTCGCCAAACGCTATGTCGGAGAACGCGACAAAGACGAGCAATTCAAAGACTTCATCGCACGCCTCGGCAAACGCGAGATCAAATCGATGCTCGAAGACCTGACCCAAGTGCCAACTTATGAGGAAAATAGCTGGTACTACCAGGATTGGGGTGACACCCGCGAGTTCACCATGGACGATATCGGCAAGGGCGAATGCGCGGGCGAGGTTGTATCGGTAACGATTATGGAGATCGCAGCCGCCGAACGCGAGGTTTTCGAAGCCTCCGTCGCCCTCGACGAAGGTCAGTTACCAGCCGCCTGGCAGGGTGCATTCAACGCCATGCTACGGGCAGCTCGCGCGCTGGTTAAGGAAGAGTTCTACGATGTCCCCGAGGAAACCGATATAGTCGTGGTAGAATTCCGCAGCCGCTTCTATGACACCGAATTGTTCTCACCAAAATTCGCCAATTATCTATTCGCTGCACATCAAGATCCCCCAGCCGAATTCGACCAGATCCAGGTTCATCGCTTTATAGAAGAAGCCCAACTTTTTATCGAAGGCGCCTACACCTGCTACGACAAAATC
>DPVA01000066.1 GCA_003529705.1 Gammaproteobacteria bacterium
CCTTTATCGACACTACCTTTATCGCCACTACTCTACGTACAATGTCAGCGTTAATTACACTCAAGGCAACCATGACAATCAGGGTTGAGATCATCATCATGCTCATCTTCGCCTTCGGCCGCTGGTATATGTAACCTCAACCGCGTAAAGCCCCATTCGGAAGTGAGATCGGCCGAGACAATCAGAACCCGAAACCGTTTCGAAAATTTACATATCTTCAATACTGCCTCCAGTATGTGCTGGACAATATCCTTATGCTTCAGGGGTCTAAGATAACGCTCTTCGGTGATACGAGTGTCAATAAAGGGTTACTTTTGATAATTTTTGCTTGAAAGGCTTATTTAGCGTGACCGGGCGCGAATGTTCATTCAGAAGCTCGAAACCAATGTTCTGAAGACTGTATAGCGTCGCCTGATGAGTATTGCGGTCTGTCGTCTCGTTGGGAAACGGTTAAGGATTCCGGATAAACGCTGTAATCCGGGGTAAGTGCTTTTCTTGAAGACTCATAAGTGCTTGAAAAATCTAGCCCGCAGTCGGATTCGAAGCAACGGCCTGGCGATCACAAATCCGGTGGGTAATATTTTTCTTCTATTATTCTCGATCACTTACAGCCGGTCAGTCATCAGCCTAGTGAAAACAGTATAAGGAAATTTAATCGAACTTAAACACGAAAAACACAAATCAAATCCATATCACTGGTAGAGGGCATACCAGAGAAAGCTGACAGAGTTCTTGTTCGCAGTTGACCCGTAAATCTGTAATCATCTTTGCAGCAGGAGTAACGAATTCTGATTCACGAACAATTTCGACACTTTGCTAACGAAAGTGCTACGAAAGAATCACGTTCAACCAGTTCGCCCATAAATCTCGCGCGCTACCTGCTCCGAGACATAACCTTCCCGAATGTCATGGGCAATAGCACCACTCTTACGCTGATCAACCGGCCCGTAACCGCCGCCGCCTGCGGTATATAACGTCAAGACGTCGCCTGCTCTAAGATCAAACTGTCCCTTACTTGGAATCGACTGAGTCTGGCCATCGCGGGTCAGTTTGCAGTAAGAACATTCACCATCGGTCCCGCCGAAAAGTCCGAACGGTGCGATCTTGACCCGGTCAGAATAACGGGCAAAGTTGGTTCCGTCTTTGAGAATTCGGTAACGCCGCATCAACGCAAGTCCGCCGCGTTGTTGGCCGTGCCCACACGAATCGGCAACCAACTCGTAGGCTTCGATCTGAAAATGATCGAAATCCATATCCATCGCCTCGACCGGAACATTAGTACAATTGGACAACGTAGAGTCTACTGCATCGCAGCCGTCCACTCGTGGCGACGCTCCATAACCTCCGCCGAAAATCTCTAGGTAAACCTTGTAGCGGGAGCCTTCCAGGTGAGAGATTGCCATGGAGTGTGTCGAATCATTTCCACCCGCGATAACCTTATTTGGTACGGCCTGGGCCAGGGCCTTAAGTACTGCGTCGAAACAACGGTAGGCCGAGAGCATTCTGGCCCGGACCGGAGCCGGATAAATAGGGTTTACCAGGCAGCCTTCCGGCGCCCTGACTGTAACCGCTGACTTCATCCCCTCGTTAAAAGGTATATCAGCACTCGTGAGCACCGCTTTTATCGCTGCCAGCGTTGCTGAAATCGTCGACGACCAGGGACAGTTCAGATTACGCTGAACCTGGGAACAGGTGCCGGCGAAATCAACATCAACCGAATCACCGCTAATCGTCACTTTTGCCTTGACGACCAGAGGATCATCACTTATCCCGTCATCGTCGATGGCATCCTCTCCAAAATATTCCCCATCTGGGACATCTCGCAACGCAGCCCGGAAACGCCGTTCTGAGTAATCGATTAGTTCAGCCATCGACCGGGTAACGCTGGATACACCATATTTACCGCACAGCTGCTTAATGCGCTCGCCACCGATTGCATTAGCAGCGAACTGTGCGTAGAAATCCCCAATGGTCTGATGCGGAACACGTATGTTGGCCGCTACCAGTCGCTCCAGCGGCCCACCGTTCCAGTCCCGCTCGAAGTTGTAGACCGACGGAGGGAAAATAATACCCTCCGCATGAACATCCACCGCATCTGGGGAAAGACCCGGATTACCGCCTCCTAGATCGAGGTGATGCGATACCGTACCAGCAAAACCAACCAATTCGTTGTCTATAAAAACTGGGGAGAAAATAAAAACATCCTGGAGATGCTGGCCGCCCCCATAAGGATCGTTGTTGATATAGAAATCCCCCTCACGTAGTGCATCGGGGGAAACCACATCGGCGCAAGCCCGAAAAATATCGGACATCGGACCCAACTGCATGGGAATCAGTTCGGCCTGGGCGATAACCCGGCCCTCACGGTCAAACAATGCGGCTGACGCATCCTGGGCTTCACGGACGATGTTGGAATAGGAAGAGCGAATTAACTTTACACCCATCTCTTTCCCCGCAGCCATCAGCGCCTGACTGATCACCGCATGCTCCACGGGATCCAACGGGCTATCCCATAGTCCTTTGACTTCGAGGTTATCTTTTTTCAGCATGATTCAAGCCCTTGTCATAACCGTGTTGTGATGTTCATCTCTTGTAGCCTGCCAGCCCTCAGGCAGGAACAGCGTTGAGGTCGGATCTTCCAGTAAAGCCGGACCAGCTATTGCTGCCCCTGTCGCCAGACTTCCGCGACCGACGAGGCGACCCTTCCTCCAGCCTCGACTGAAGTAGAGGTCAATTTCTCGATTAAGGCGGGTGCCGAGGTTATTTTCCAAGAGAATAGGCACTTCCTCCAAGGGCAGCGTCGTACCCAGCCGGAAAGATACTAATTCGATGGGCTTGCTGCTAGCTCCACCGAAGAAAAATACCTTGTGGTGTTCTTCTTGAAAGCGTGTCCGAATATCAGCTTCACTGAGTACTTCCAGACTACCTAACTCAAATGACACAGGCACCTCAAAGGCCTGACCAACAAAACGCATGTCGGCTACAAAATCAAAAACAAGTTCACCCTGTAGTTTTAGAGTCTCAAACTTTGCCATAGCCTCGACTCGCATGGCCCGGTAGATTTCACGCACGACGCTTGGTGCTTCGTTATCGACGCTCACCCGGCGGGTCAGACTGGAAAACTGGGTGAAGTCGCTTGCGATCAGTCCGAATGCAGAAATCACGCCTGCGCTGGGGGGTACGACTACCGTGCTAATACCCAGATCGGAAGCGACACTAGCAGCGTGTAGCGGACCTGCCCCACCAAAAGGCACCAGGACATAATCCCGGGGATCAAAACCACGTTCCGTCGAAATTAGCTGTATCGCCCGCACCACATTAGCATTGGCCAGCTGGATCGCACTATCCGCAGCATCTTCAAGGCTCATGCCAAGTTGCTCCGCAACCGGTTGCAGTGCGTCACGCGAGTGATCGGCAAAGATCTCCATCTGCCCACCCAGAAATGCTTCGGGCCGCACGGTATTACGAATTACATGGGCATCAGTAAGGGTCGGCTTTTTACCACCGCGACCGTAACAGGCCGGACCCGGATCCGCGCCGCTGGAGTGCGGCCCAATCCTCAGCATCCCGCCGTCGTCTACCCAAACTACCGATCCTCCGCCCGCACCGATGGTATG
Source organism: Gammaproteobacteria bacterium (assembly GCA_003529705.1). Taxonomy (GTDB): domain Bacteria; phylum Pseudomonadota; class Gammaproteobacteria; order Arenicellales; family UBA868; genus UBA868. The sequence continues at coordinate 3,618 of DPVA01000066.1, forward strand.
TATATCAATGAGGGGAATTCGTATCGGTAGGCCGTCGATACTATACTCTTGAGTCAACTGCGCTTTGCCCTCCGTAACCATACAGACATCAGTCGATGTGCCGCCCATATCAAAAGTAATCAGGTTTTGGTAACCGGAGCGCCCGGCCTGTCGTGTGGCACCAATCACGCCGGCAGCAGGACCTGACAGTAGAGCGGTGATCGCATTGGACTGCATGGCTTCGGCTGGCAGACGACCCCCGTTCGATTGCATAACGGAGAACCGGCCGAAAAATCCCTCGCCCTCCAGACGCTTAACAAAGCGATCGATGTAACGCTCCACCACAGGCTGCACATACGCAGAAAGTGTTGTCGTTGACGCCCTTTCGAACTCCCGAAACTCCCGAGTCACATGAGATGACAACGAAACCTGCATGTCCGGCAACTCGCTCGCTAGAATGCTTGCTAAGGCCTCTTCATGAACAGAATTGACATATGCATTAAGCAGGCATACCGCCACCGCCCGGTATTCACCGTGTCGCAGAGACGGTAAAAGTTCTTGTCTGACCCGATCAAGGTCAAGGGCAAGCTGAATGCTACCGTCGGCCCGTATTCGCTCACTGACTTCATAACAGGCGGCACGCGTAACCACTGGTTCCGGTTTCACATACTCTAAGTCGTAGATTCGGCTACGGCCGTGTCGCTGTAACCGCAGAATGTCACGAAAGCCTTGAGTCGTTACGAATGCAGTGGCGAACCCCTTCCGTTCAAGAACGGCATTAGTCGCAACGGTCGAACCGTGGGCCAGATCTTCGACCGAAGAGATTGGAATTCGACTCTGGAGCAGGGCATTAAATGCACCCTCGTCAGGCTGTAGAGGCACCGAAGGGACTTTCGTCACGGTAATACCATCCTCACCAATAGCAACAAGATCTGTAAAGGTGCCACCTACTTCAACCCCTACTCTCATAAAACCCCCCAATTCCTCATCCCTCTAGGCTTCATCCCAAATAACTCCTAACCTGCATCCTTAAAATCTTGCCCGCCGAATCAATGAGTTGTAAGCCCTTTGCATAACTTATTCAGACGACGTCCTACCGATGATATTTAACTACGAAAAACATAAATCGGACACAGAACGAGTTGGAGAAAACCGGAGCGGCTTGCTGGCCGATCATAACTGATTGAAACGAATGGTTTTTTATCCCACAGACGGATTCGAACCATCGACCTGCTGATTACAAATCAGGCAGAGCCTCTCTTAATATCAATAATTTACCGTATTCTTACTTTTCTGGGTAACAGCAGGAGTCACAGTCACCGGGTTAGCGGAGACCAAACACCGTCTAACTTGTTATCAACAGGGACAGGATTCACCAACTGGGAAACTCAGAGTCCGGCCAGCACCCCTTTAATGTATCCTGCGGAAAAAGCAGCGGATTGACGCCCGATAAAGGAGTCGCCGTTTGTGCGCACCACATGATCATAATCGAGGGCTCTATCGTAACCGACCTCATACAGGGCTCGCACGACCTCCATCATGTTCAAATCGCCATCGTCGGGGAGCCTTTCCTCGTACCCGCCGTCTGTGAGGAGGTTGCCGCGCACATTGCGAAAATGGACATGAAAGATTTTTCCCTGAGCACCGAAACGCCGTATGCCTTCGAACACGTCTTCGCCTGACTCGTATCGTGTCCCCACGCAGAAAGTCATACCATTGTTCGGGCTCGGTACTTCACTAAACAATCTCTCAAAATCTGCAAAATCGATCAAGATCTGGGGAGTTCCTCGTAATGGAGTGATGGGCGGATCGGCACCGTGCTGCGCTATTAAAACACCAGAACTTTCCGCAACGGGGATGAGAGTTTTATAGGTCTTCAATAACTCCTCCCATAACAGCTGGACTCCTTCGCTATATTCTCCCCCGCTCTCATCGTTTAGAGTCGCCGAATGACGGTACGCCGGAAAAGTGTACCCGCCGCGACCAGTGCGCTCCTCCCATCCTGACATTTCCGAATCAATCAATTGGCCT
>DPVA01000082.1 GCA_003529705.1 Gammaproteobacteria bacterium
GTCACCTCGAAATAGATCAGACTGTTCGCACCTCTGGCTATTGCTCGTGTCTTGCCAGGTTGGCATCCGAGTCAGCGAGGTACAAGATACCGCACCGGTTGACCTCGATCTCTGCACCGACACGATCGTTTATTTCAAACTGTCTCTTCAGCGATTCGATCATGAGGCGAATTTCACGAGGATCGCAAGCCTGTTAGCGAAACCAATCTCTGCCGGGCTCTGTGCCGTACTGACACCGATAATGCCACCGCCGATGACTGCCTGGTTCGGTGTCACGGGAGATGAATCTGGAATCAACGGCTCAACGAGAATCGGTATCGGTATCGGTATCGGGAGCGGGAATCACCTTTCCAGGATTGAACAGGTTATCAGGATCGAGTGCGCGCTTGATAGTGGCCATTATCGCGAGGGCGGTAGGGTCCTTGTATCGATACATCTCGTCAATCTTGGAGATGCCCACACCATGTTCGGCGCTGAAGGAGCCACCGAGTTCTGCCACTTGATCGTGCACCAGGTAGTTGATCTCCTCCCATAGTGCGAGGAAGGCCGTGCCATCCATCTCAACCGGTTGCGACAGGTTGAAGTGAATATTGCCGTCTCCAACATGACCAAAGGGGCAGGGCCTTATCCCAGGCACCCGCTGAGTAACAGTTTCCGAGGCCCGGTCGATAAATTCAGGAACCTTTGAGACGGGAACCGAGATATCGTGTTTGATGCTCCCGCCTTCAAAACGCTGGCCCTCGACCAGTCCCTCCCGGAGTTTCCAAAGATCTTGTGCCTGCTGTTCACTTGAGGCGACAACCGCGTCAGTTATCTCGCCGGCCTCAAACGCCGTTTCAAGAATTCGCGAAAGCAGGATCTCAACGTCGATAGCGTCACCGCTAGCCTGAAGCGACAGCAACACATACCAGTCGTGTGGAGTCGTCATGGGGTCGGAACATCCCACGACATGCCGGCAGGCAAAATCTAAACCAATTCGAGGCATAAGTTCGAAACTGCACAGGGTGCCGCCGCTGCCAGACTGCGCATATTCGAGAAACGATATGCTGGATTGAAGATCCCGAAGGGCGGCGAGTGCGGTAATGCTCTGATCCGGGTGAGGATAAAGTTTAAGGGTTGCTGCGGTAATGACTCCTAGCGTTCCCTCTGACCCAATAAGCAACTGCTTGAGGTCGTAACCGGTGTTGTTTTTTCGGAGCCCATGAAGGTCTGAGAATAGTTCGCCATTGGGCATTACGGCCTCGATGCCCAGAACCTGCTCCCTGGCATTGCCATACCGGAGAACATTGATCCCGCCGGCATTGGTGGCGAGATTTCCACCGATCTGACAACTTCCTTCCGCGCCGAGACTGAGTGGAAAAAATCGGTGGGCATCACGTGCCCGTATCTGAAGGTCCGCGAGGACGCAGCCGGCCTCGACTGTCATCGTGTTGTTGGCACGATCGAGGTGTCGGACCTTGTTGAGGCGACCAAGGCTGACAATGACTTGGCCCGATTCAGCCACAGCGCCTCCGCATAGGCCGGTATTACCTCCTTGCGGGACGAGGGAGGTTTTTTCCGAGAGGCACGCCCTGACCACCGCTTGGACTTCCGCGACATCCCGGGGTCGGACGATAACGTCCGATTCCCCTCGAAAGCGCCCGCGGCGTTCCTCAAGATAAGGTTCCGCCTCGGCGCGGTCGGTAATGATATCCCGATCATCGAGAATGTCGCGAAGGCGCGAGAGCAAAGCAGGCATCGCAGGGTTCCTGAAAGGTAAGCAGTGATTGACCTAGAGATATCAGGATATTTGGCTTTAACGGATATTATAGAGTTATGAAGATGGCTCTGGTGTCACAGCGCCATTCTTTTTTGGTACAGTGTCGGGTTTACGGGATAAAAAATTTTTTTACGCGCAGGAGAATCGGATAATGCATCGAATGCTTCACATTGAGCCCAGTCTTTGTACCGGGTGTTTGCAGTGCGAAATGGCTTGCAGTTTCGAGCACGAAGGCGAGTTTAATCCTGCGCGGTCTCGCATCAGGGTTTTTGAATTTGAACACGGTCGCACGTCCGTGCCGTATACCTGTACACAATGTGTTGAAGCGTGGTGCATGAAAGCCTGCCCGACTGCGGCAATATCTGTTGATATGGAACTGGGCGCCAAACTGGTTAGTCCAGAAGCCTGTGTGGGTTGTAAAGCCTGTGTCGCTGCGTGCCCTTTCGGTACGATCGAATTTAATCCAGCCAGTGGAAAGGTCGATAAATGTGATTTTTGCGGGGGTGATCCGAAATGCGCTTCGGCCTGTCCTACCGACGCAATCACCTATGTCGACGCAGGTGCGTTGGGTGTCGGCCGTATGCAGGCATCCGCACAACAGGCCGCGCAAGGAGGTGCATAATGAGTTGGCAGGGAAAACTACTTCGGATAAACCTGACCTCAGGAGAGTTGACGCCTGAACCACTAAATATGGAGTGGGCCAATGACTATATTGGTGAGCGCGGTCTTGCCACTAAGTATCTCTGGGAGAATATGGATCCCAAGGCAGATGCCATGGGTCCCGACAATACGCTGATCTTCGCGACCGGACCACTGACCGGGACGAGTGCGTCGACCAGCGGGCGCTATGCGGTGGTTACCAAGGGGCCACTTACTGGCGCAATCGCCTGTTCCAACAGCGGTGGCAAGTTCGGGGCAGAACTCAAGTATGCCGGATTTGACCTTCTCCTGATCGAGGGCCGCTCAGAGAAGCCTGTGTATCTTCTCATCGAAGGAGATGAGATCAGTCTTGCGAGTGCAGACAGGATTTGGGGCAAGACGGTCTGGGAGACCGACGCGTGGATCAAGAAACAGCACCATAACCCCATGCTCAAGATTGCAACGATTGGTGTAGCGGGCGAGCGGGGCGTGCGTTATGCGGCGGTGGTGAACGACTTGCATCGGGCAGCGGGGAGGTCCGGTGTGGGCACGGTCATGGGCTCAAAGAATCTTAAAGCGATCGCGGTCCGCGGCACGGGTGGGGTGCGGGTCAAGGATCCCAAGCGATTCATGGAAGTCACCGACGAGATGAAGAATCTCCTGGCGAAGAGTACCGGCGGCCTGACGAAGTACGGGACGAACGCCATGATGGATACGATGCAAGAGTTTGGAGGTTTGCCAACCAACAATTTCCAGCAGGTGCAGTTTGATGGTTATGACAAGATTGATGCTAAAGCTATGCTCAAGACCGACGAGACCGGTCATACGAATCTGCTGACCAACAAAGCTTGTTTCGGTTGTACCATCGCCTGTGGCCGGATCGCGCATATCAGGGAAGATCATTTTACGATCCAGAATCGTAAAGAATATTGGCACGCTTCAGGTGGGTTGGAATACGAAACGGCTTTTGCTTTTGGTCCGGTGGTTGGGGTTGATGATATCGACGCCTGTACCTTTGCCGGATATCTCATGAACGAGCACGGGATGGATCCCATTTCTTTCGGGGTGACTCTGGCCGCCGCCATGGAACTTTACGAGATGGGTGTTATTACAACCGACGATACGGATGGTGTTGAGCTCAATTTCGGTAACGCGGAAGCGCTGACGATCATGGCGGAAAAAACCGGTAAGCAGGAGGGGTTCGGCGAGATACTGGGGATGGGGTCCCTCCGGATGTGTCAGAAGTATGGTCATCCTGAATTGTCGATGACGGTGAAAGGGCAGGAGTTTGCCGGCTATGACTCAAGAGCGCTGCAGGGCATGGGTCTTGGATATGCCACTGGTAACCGCGGGGCGTGTCACTTGAAACATGACACTTTCGATGTGGACATGGACGATCAGACTGGAGAAGGTAAGGCCGAGCCTTGCAAGACCTCGCAGGACTGGACGGCTGCGGTGGATTCCAGTGGTTTGTGTATGTTCACGATGGGTGCCTGGGGTGCAACGGAGTTTGCGGCACAACTTGATGCCGACAGCGAGGGTGATTGGACGGCAGAGCGCCTTATGGCGAGCGGAGAACGTATCTGGAACCTTGAGCGTATGTTCAACCTCGCAGCGGGCCTTACCCGGGCGGACGATACCCTGCCCAAGCGACTGCTCAAGGATCCGGCGCCAAGCGGCACCGCTAAGGGCCGCGTGAATGAACTTGACCGGATGCTGCCGGAGTACTACGACTTAAGAGGGTGGAATGAGGCTGGTGAACCGACCGAGGATACGCTTGGCCGGTTGGGGCTCAGTTAGACGTCGATGCAGATTAAGGTTCGGGTAACTGGGCATCTCATCGATCTATGTTCGGTGGATGTGGTCGAGTTGCCTGAGGCCGCCAGTGTTGATGACGCAATCGGGTTACTGGGTATTCCACTTAATCAGGTAGGTCTGGTGTCTGTCGATGGTCAGGCAGTGCCCAAGGCAAGAAGAGGCGCTACCATGCTGTCCGAGGGAAATCAGATTGTGGTAATGGCGCCGTTGACGGGTGGTTGAGTTAATCCTGCCCTGGCCGCAGTTAGGGATGTTCCTCGGAGCAGCGTTTGTTTTGGGTATAACGCCTGGGCCAGGTATCTTTTATATCCTGGCGACTAGCCTTTCTCAAGGAGTCCGTTCAGGAATCGCGTCGGTGTTGGGAATCGCGACCGGATCTTTCGTTCATGTCCTGCTGGCGGCTTGTGGGCTGACGCTGCTCCTCACATCTTCACTTGCCGTATTTCAGTTCGTGAAATACACGGGCGCCGTCTATCTTGTGGGGCTGGGAATTTACTTGTTGACACGACGGAGTTCTAGCGAGGCGTTTGTGTCGGAACGCCCTGCAAGAGATTTATCGCGAGTGTTTGGTCAGGCGGTGATGGTGAATGTCCTAAATCCTAAGGTGGGGATTTTCTTTCTCGCATTTTTCCCCCAGTTTGTCGATCCCGCAAGAGGCAATCTTGCTACCCAGTTTTTTCTTCTCGGTGGACTGCTTATTGGGGTGATCCTCGTCACCGATACGTTGTTTGCCTTGGCTGCGGGGAACGTAACCCGATATCTCAAGGGTCGACGCGGCCGTAAACGCTGGCCGCAAATGCTGGGCGGCTTGACGTATATCGGAATAGGGGTTTTCAGCGCTACTATCGATCCGCCGACCCGGAGTTGAAGTTTGATTATCGGCAACTATTTCTATGGGCGATCTGCATATACCCCTTGAGGCGCCGGGCAGTCTACGTCAGGCGCGCTTTCATACCAGAAGCGTCCTGTGAGTTTCCCGCGCCAGACCCATAACGCCAGGAGCGGCGCGTCAGCGGTTTCCATCTCATGAATAGCGCACGGAAGATGGTGGATGAGATCGCCCGGTCGGACGGTGAACTCCTGCGCGTCCACGCGCCAGTGCGCCTGGCCGCTGAGGATAAAGTAGAACTCTTCAGCATCGTGGGCGTGGCCCGGATAAGCGATCTCCGCTTGCTGCAGTAGTAGGCCCATTCGGATAGGGTCATCACTCGCCGGCGGCGCTTCATCCACGAGACTGGCGTAGGCATAACCTCCTGCGAAAAACTCTGGCACACCCCGGCTAGACTCCTGCCAGGCGGAACGACCGGCTGCAACCGATGCACTGGTGAGAAGGCCGTGATCTGGTGGAATCGCCGCAAGGGCGTCTTCAAGGCATTTATCGGCCGTGGGACAGGATGAGGGACATTTCTCAACCTTGGTTCTTGGCACCTGATCTATTTGGATCGACAGCGCTTCGAATACTGGTTGATTGCTCTCACGGCACAGTCGTGAGACATCGTCTAGAAGCGCAGGAAGGTAAGCAGTCATTGATCACTCGTCTTAGATATTGATCCTGCAATTTAGCGTATTGACCCCTACTTTGTTGAAAACCGCGAATAGGGTAATCTCTGCGCTCAAGTTATATCAGAACACAAGACCCTTTGTGCAGGTGCCGGCGAGCTGAACTCTCGTATCCGGGGCCCAACTGCGTCCTAAAACGCTGAGGAGGAATTTCCCGTGAGCGAATTGTTACTCGAAATGCGCGATCTCGTGATTGAGGCGGACATCGATGGCGACTGGAAGCCGATTGTAAATGGCCTTAATATGGCGTTGCATACCGGGGAGATCATTGGGCTTATTGGTGAGTCCGGAGCGGGGAAATCCACGTTTGGCCTTGCGGCCATGGGGTATACCAAGCCTGGCTGCCGGATTGTTTCCGGATCCATTAAGTTGGAAGGTGAGGAACTTGTCGGTGCTGCCCCCGCGCGTCTCCGAGAGATCCGTGGAAATAGCGTGTCTTATGTGGCGCAAAGCGCAGCAGCAGCGTTCAACCCGGCACACCGCCTGATTGAGCAGTTTGTTGAAGCCCCAGTTCAACACGGCAAGATGCGTAGCGAAGAAGCGGCTGTTCGGGGCCGGGACCTCTATCGGCAACTGGATCTTCCCGATCCCGATCGTATCGGCAACCGTTTCCCGCATCAGGTGTCTGGCGGTCAACTGCAACGTGCTATGACGGCGATGGCGATGGGTTGTGATCCACGCGTGATTGTCTTCGATGAACCAACCACCGCCCTCGATGTCACTACCCAGATAGAAGTCCTCTCCACTATCAAAGAGGCTGTTAGGGCGAGAGGGGTCGCTGCGATCTACATCACTCATGACCTCGCCGTCGTCGCTCAGCTTGCGGACCGGATCATGGTGCTGCGTTACGGTGATCTGGTTGAGGAAGGTAACGCACGCGATCTTCTGGAAAACCCTCAACAGGATTACACTCGGCGCCTGCTGGCGGTTCGTTCGCTCCGCGAGGAGAAAGGTACCTCTGAGAAGGATGATACTGTCCTCGCGGTATCGGGCGTGAGCGCCCGTTATCCCCGGTCGGAGGAGGAGGTGCTGGTGGATATCTCAATCAGAGTTCAGAAAGGTAAAACGGTTGCGGTGGTCGGAGAATCAGGGAGCGGCAAAAGTACCCTCGCGCGGGTGATCACCGGGTTGCTGCCACCCTTTGCGGGAGATGTCCGCTTTCGCGGTGAGATAATGAGTCCGGCACTTGCCAACCGCGGTCGTGAGCAGTTGCGCTCGATTCAAATGATCTACCAAATGCCGGATGTCGCGCTGAATCCTCGGCAAAAGATTTCTGAGATCATCGGCAGACCGCTGGAGTTTTATCTAGGTCTTAAGGGTAAAGAAAAGTCAGCAACCATCAACCGACTTTTGGAACAGATTGAGTTGCCGAGAGATTACGCGGACCGCTATCCAGCGCAGCTCTCGGGCGGCGAGAAACAAAGGGTTTGTATTGCTCGGGCGCTGGCGGCAGAACCGGATCTCATTATCTGTGATGAGGTCACTTCTGCGCTTGATCAGTTAGTCGCGGAAGGTATTCTAGAGCTACTGCAGAACCTGCAGAACCAACTGGGGGTATCCTATCTTTTCATCACCCATGATCTTGCTACGGTAAAGGCCATCGCCGACAGTATCGTGGTTATGTATCGGGGACGGGTGGTCGAGCAGGGCGCCAAGGCGGAGATTCTTTCCCCTCCGCACGAAGCCTACACGGAGTTGTTGCTGTCGTCTGTCCCGGAGATGGACCCGGACTGGCTAGACACCCTCGTGGAGCGGCGGCAGCGGGGGGAACTGCCCACGGCGGATTCGATCAATTAGCTTCCCGTTGCGGCCTAGCTAATGAGTGCGCGTGTCGAGAAGTTGGAAATCTGTTGTCGGGACCGAGAAACCCGGGAGGGTAGCTAACTTTGCGTTTTCTCGATAGCGCTGACCTGGCGCTTGACCCGCTGCACCATGGCGTAGACACCGACATGACGACTAGGGCTCAAATGGTCAAAGAGACCAAGTTTCTTGAATTCGACATCCGCATCGAATCCCTCTATCTCCCTCGCTGTCTTGCCGGCGAACATTGCCAACAGGATTGCGACGACGCCTTTTACGGTTGAAGTGTCACAGTCTCCGTGAAAAGTGAAAAGGCCTTGAGTGTCGCGGATTGCCCGGATATAGACTGTGCTCATGCACTCGGGGACAAGATAAAGATCTATGCGCTCCTCCT
>DPVA01000004.1:0-6129 GCA_003529705.1 Gammaproteobacteria bacterium
GAAGCGTTTGGCTGGCGAGGGGTAACGCTTTTCGTGGCTGCCATCGGGCTTGTGCTGGCCGCAGTGGTGTGGCTAGTTGTTCGTCATGATCCGACGGAACGGGGATATTCGGGCTATGTAGACGCGGGCTCCACAAACGAAAAACGCGAATCTGAATGGCAGAAACTGAGGCGAGTTTTTGGCTACCGAAACACGGTGTTGCTCGCGGTTGCGCCAGGCGGAATCGTCGGGTCGGTGCTTGCATTCTCGGGACTCTGGGGAATTCCCTTCCTAACACATGTTTACGGGATGTCTTCAACCACCGCGGCGACCGTATGCTCAAGCGTGATGTTGTCATGGGCATTCAGCGGGCCGTTTTTCGGAATCATTTCCGAGAAAATCGGTTTGCGCAGGCTCCCCTACCTTATGGGGACCTGTCTTGCGGCAGCGTGTTGGGCGCTGGTGATTCTGATACCGGACCTCCCTCGGGGAGTGTTAATCGGCGCACTCCTGGGAGCAGGATTCTTCTCAGGTGGGATGATCCTTGGCTTCACCCAAGCCAAGGAGTCGGTTCCGATGAATCTGGCAGGCACCGTTTCCGGGGTGGTCAATATGGGGGTGATGTGTGGCCCTATGTTTCTGCAACCGCTGATTGGCTGGTTGCTGGATCGACTGTGGAACGGTAGTGTCGGCGTTGATGCACTTAGGATCTACACCTTCGAGGGCTATCGCCTTGGGTTCTCGCTGATGTTGATCTGGCTGCTGGTGGCTATTTTGAGTATTGCGCTCAGCCGTGAGACCTATGCAGAACAGCATTCAGGATCGAAGACCTCGTTGTTGAAGCAGGAGCAGACGTGAAAGAAGCTATGGATGGTCAGGATAAAGAGCTTGGACAGTTCTTGGAAGCATATCCGCAGACCGAGTTCGTAGATGTTCTGTTGCCGGATTTATGCAACATCATTCGTGGCAAAAGAATTGGTCGCAAGCATTTCGGAAAACTGTTCGACGAGGGTATTCTGATTCCGAGCTCCACATTTCTTCTTGACGTTAACGGAATTGGAACCGACGCGGGAGGGCGCGGTTTCTCTGATGGGGATCCCGATGTTGCGGTACGTCCGATAGTGAGTTCGCTGGTACCTGTGCCCTGGGCGGGGCCGAGTGCGGCCCAGGTAATGGGGATTCTTTATGAGCTGGATGGTGAGCCCTGCCTGGTCGATCCGAGGCATGTGCTTCGCCGAGTTGTGTCGCAGCTGGCTGGTGACGGCTTTTATCCCGTGATCGCCCTTGAACTCGAATTTTATTTACTGGACGGCATTCTGGCCGATGCCGGTGAGGCTCATCCGCCGTCACTTCCGGATACTGGCCGGCTGGCTGAGCGCACTCAGGTTTACAGTCTTGCAGACTTGGATGGGGTGAGCAGTTTTCTGGCTGAGATGGAATCGATATGTACTGCACAGAAGGTGCCCCTGGGGGGTGCGAGTTCAGAATATGCAGCAGGACAATTCGAAATCAATCTTGAACACGTCGATGATCCGATCGCAGCTGCAGATCATTCAATCCTGCTGCAGCGAGCGGTCAAAGGACTCGCCCGGAAGCACGGAGTGGCCGCAACCTTTATGGCTAAACCGTATCCCGGCAGCGCTGGGAACGGCCTACATGCCCACGTTAGTATCCTCGATGAGTACGGCAATAATATCTTCGATGACGGTACCGATCAGGGTGGGGAGCGACTGCGACAGGCTATTGCCGGAAGCTTGGCACTGCTTCCCGAATCAATGGCTTTTTTTGCGCCAAATGTGAACTCTTTTCGCCGGTTTGGCACCAATCTTTATGTCCCAACAGGAAGGACTTGGGGGTATAACAATCGTTCAGTCGCAGTACGGGTTCCGGCGAGCGCTTCACAAGCCAGACGGCTTGAACACCGGGTGGCTGGAGCGGATGCAAACCCTTACCTTGCCTTGGCGGCGATCCTCGCTGGTATTCATCACGGTATCTCGCACGAGCTTGATCCACCAGAGGCGCGTCGGGATAATGCTGGTGAGGAATTGGATCCGGAGGTGCCGTTTGGGTGGCAACGCGCTCTGGACCGGTTAGAAAGTGCTGAATTTTTAAAAGACTATATGGGTCAGGAATACATTGATCTATATCGGCAGTGCAAGCAGTTTGAACTCGACACATTCCATGGCGAAATCACGCCTTTGGAGTTTCGTTGGTATCTTGCGCCCGAGTGAAAGGCCCCGAGTAGATCAGCCTAGCGCGACCAAGATAATAGCACTCGCACCAATGAACATTCCAATCGTGTAGCGCAGGTTCCAAGTGAAGCACTCAAGCATTGTCATGCCATAGCGGCTTTGCATGGCGAGATTAAGGCCGGAGATGGGCCCCCCGGTTGCACCGACAGACCAATTGATGAGGAAGATAAACGCCAATACCGCGGGCTCAGGGTTGAGTGGCATGACGATCGCCGATGCTGCAACGATGCTGACAATCGCATGGACCCCGGCAACCGCCAACACGAGCAGTACAGCGAGTAGCGCAATAGCGATTCCGGGTGTAAACCCGACCGCATCGAGTGTGGGTTGGGTTTCTCTCACCAGAACGGAAATACCGGTAGCCATGACTCCGGTGCTGAAAAAAAGCACCAGTTCTGCGTACATGTCTGGCAAACGGGTATAACTGAAGTTACGAACAGTTGCGATGGCTCGGAAGAATGACTCGCGTACTGCGATCACCAGAGCTGTTACGATCAGGGAGAGTGCTGAGACCAGCACCAGCACGGAAACCTTCGGGACAAGCGAATTTGCTGTCAGGACACAAACCACCATGAGGGACGGAACCCACAGGGCCCGGAAGTTCACGGGATAGCCCTCGAAGACATCCAACTGCCCTGACCGCCGAAATCGGTGTTCGGCCCAGGTGAATCCCAAACCAAAAAGGCAGAGCGGAATCGACAGTAGCCATAAATCCGGCAGTTTCGTTCCGGGCGCATACAGCAGGCAGGTACCCATTGCCGCGAAGAAAGGTGACCACAGCGCTGCCAGCGAGAATCCTCGCTGAAGACTAGTCGCAGTCGTACGCCCCAGTTTTTGTTTCTTTGCAAGGGCGTCGCCAATGATGATCAGTGCTGACAGGTTGATCACCGAGGAGAACAAATGGATTCCAGCGATGGTCTGCAAGAAGGCTTTTTTCCCCTTCCGATGTATCTGCCGACCTCTACCCCGCGCGTCGGTGATTAGTCTCAAAAAACTCACAGCTGAGAGCAGGCTGATCAATAGATGATTTTGAGTCAGCATTTGTTTGATCGGGAGTTCGTTGTAGCCCTCATGCCAGGCAAATGCCAGACAGGCGAACCCAATCGCGACAAAAACAGCACACTGGATTCGTTGGGCCCGGCGGGTACGCGGCCATAGCAGAACAAGGGCTGTAAGCGCGCTGAACCCGGCTATCCACAGAAAGTCGGAAAGACCAAAGCCCGCGAGCACCGACGCGATGATCATAACGAGCAATAGGGTTCCCGCAAGATGTTCACGTGGGTTTTGCCGGCCGTTTTCAATCAAAGCGCGGGATATCCATTTTGTCGTAGAGCGGCAGCAGGGACTGGTTACTGCATAAAAGGCTGTGTGGGTCCGTCACTATTTTAGAGGGCTTTACGATGAAGGATGCAGATAACTCGGGACAAAGACCTAACGTTGTATCTGACTTATAGTCAATGTCGGCGGTTTCAGACAAAATAGCGCTAAGATCATTTAGAAATGCAGCCAAGGATTGTTTATGTCGAGCCCTGATGATGGTTCGATCATCGAACGTATCGAAACATTCAGTCGGGAGTACCTGTCATTTGTACGCGTTAGCTGTCGTGACGGCAGCGTAGGGTGGGGACAGGTAGCTCCTTATAACGCCGACATCACGGCACTGGTGCTGCATCGCCAGATAGCGCCTTGGTCCTTAGGTAAGTTTGGTGACGATATCGCCTCGCTGGTGCGGATCATCCCGGAGCGCGAGCATAAGTTCCCTGGGTCTTATCTTCGGCGCGGATTGGCCGGGCTCGAGACCGCGCTTTGGGACCGGCAAGGCAAGACGCAGGGTAAGAGTGTTTGCGAGATGTTGGGAGGGTCTCCTGGCCGCCTGCGTGCCTACGGCTCCAGCATGCGACGCGATATTACCCCAGAGGATGAGGCTGAGCGGCTGGCTCGACTGCGCGATGAATTTGGCTTTGATGCATTCAAGTTCCGTGTCGCCGCAGAGTGCGGGCACGATGTCGATGAATGGCCCGGACGAACCGAGGCCATCGTACCGACGGTTCGGAATCGACTGGGAGATGGAGTTTCTTTACTCGTAGATGCTAATAGCGGGTTCTCACCGCAGCGAGCAATTGCGGTCGGGCAACTCCTTGAGGATTGTGGTGTTGAACACTTTGAAGAGCCCTGCCCATATTGGGAGCTCGAACAGACGCAGCAGGTGACGGACGCACTGTCGCTCGATGTTACAGGAGGGGAACAGGACTGCGATCTCTCCACCTGGAGACGGATGATTGAGTTGCAGGCGGTCGACATTGTTCAGCCCGACGTCTGTTATGTTGGCGGGATGCTACGTACAATGGAAGTGGCAGCAATGGCAGCGGAGAAGGGACTGCCGTGTACCCCGCACTGCGCCAATCTTTCTATGGTGACGCTTTTTACCATGCATCTTTTGAGAGCAATCCCCAATGCGGGAAAGTATCTCGAGTTCTCCATCGAGGGCTTGGATTATTACCCATGGCAGGACGGTCTTTTTGTCGAATCTCCCTATGCGGTAACCGAAGGAATGGTTACGCTTAGCGATCAGCCTGGTTGGGGGGTCCAAATTTGTCCGACATGGTTGGACGGGGCAAAGTATCAGGTTAGTGAGTTATCCGGATAGAGGGAGTGCAAAATGAGCAGGGATTCAAACCGTTTATTCGCTTCTGACTTGCGCGAGTACCCCTTCTGGTGGGAGCAGACACCCAGATCCGAAGAGGATCCACCGCAATTGCCGGATAGTGTTGACGTTCTGGTTGTGGGGTCGGGCTACACCGGTTTGTGTGCTGCGTTGCAGACAGCCCGAGGTGGTCGCTCGACCTTGGTGATTGATGCCGCGGAACCTGGATGGGGATGCAGTTCAAGAAATGGCGGGCAGGTCTCGACGGGCATCAAGCCGGACTTTACTGCGCTTGAAAAAGAGTATGGCAGGGAGACGGCCTTTGAGGTACATCGGGAAGGCCAGCGGGCATTGTCGTGGATCGGTGACTTCATCCAACAGGAGAACATTGACTGCGACTACCGTGTCTGCGGGCGTTTCTTTGGCGCGCACACCCCCCGTCACTACGACGAGCTTGCTCAGAAACTAGAATCCCAACCTCCAGGTCTTGAGATGCAGGCATTTCTGGTACCCCGGGCTGATCAACATAAGGAAATCGACTCCGACTTCTATCACGGCGGTGCAGTGCAATGCCAACACGCTGCCGTTGATCCGGCTGCCTATCACCAGGGGATTCTTGGGCGTGCACAAGACAGTGGTGTTAGTGTAGTTGGTAATACCCGGGCTGCAGTTATTGAGCGTGACCGCGACCGGGCCGGTTTTGTGGTTGAAACAGACCGCGGCCGTGTTCGGGCAGGCGAGGTGGTGATTGCCACTAGCGGATACACCAGTGGGTTGACGCCATGGCAGCAACGCCGCGTTTTTCCTATCGGGACTTACATGATCGCTACGGAAGATCTTGGTGAACCTGTCGCCCGGTCACTGATTCCGAGCAACCGGATGGTCGTCGACACACGACGGGTCGTGGTGTACTACCGGCTATCACCGGATGGTCGTCGACTACTTTTCGGCGGTCGAGTATCGCTTAGCGAGACCAGTCCTCGGGTCAGCGCCCCACGACTTCATGATCATATGACGAAGATTTTCCCGCAACTTCAGGATGCTAAGGTTAGTCACTCGTGGATGGGGTTTGTGGGTTGGACGTTCCAGCATATGCCGCATCTGGGATGTCACGATGGCATCTGGTACGCGATGGGCTACTGCGGATCAGGTGTAGCATTGGCGAGTTACTTTGGTACTCGGCTTGGCCAGCAGGTGCTTGGACAGGAAGAGGGGAGGAGCGTCCTCTCCGACCTGCCGTTTCGAACACGGCCT
>DPVA01000004.1:6433-8327 GCA_003529705.1 Gammaproteobacteria bacterium
GACCTGCCGTTTCGAACACGGCCTCTTTACTATGGTAAGCCGTGGTTTTTATCTGCGTCCGTCAGTTGGTACGGGTTTCTGGACCGACTCGGAATTTAAATCTAGAAACCCACGGCAACCGCTAGGGTGTCAGCAGAATCTCCAGAACAAAACGTGTCCCGAAGTATCCGGTCGCGAGCAGGAAAAAACCCAGTCCGGTCCACAGTATGGCCGTTCGTCCCCGCCAACCCAACAATAACCTGCCCAGCACCAGGACAGCCAGGCTGATCCACGCCAGCAAGGCGAGGATGGTATGGTGGTTAAACGGCAGCGCCTGGCCAAACATTTCTCCTGAAGACAATGCGCCACTCATCAGGGTGAGTGTCAATAACCCGAATCCGAGGTAAACCAACTGGAAAAGGATACGCTCCATCGTCTGAATCGGTGGGAAGGATTTGAAAAACCCTCCGGCACGTTTTTTCTTCAGTTCGCGGTCGTGGAAATGCAACAGCAATGCCTGGGCTAATGCGAGGCTTAGTAGCGCGTAGGCAAGTCCAGCCCCCAAGAGGTGAAAGAGGCCAGCGACTCCCTGAAGTTTCGCGACGTATGCCGGACCCGGCAGCAGCCATCCGAAGGCGACTCCGGTAAATGCGGACGGGAATATCAACACTCCAAGACCCTGGATTGGCTGGAAAAGCCGTGAAGCCATAAAAAGAACGGTTATCATCAGAGCGATCAGTGAGACGGTGCTGCCTAGGGCGAGATTCGGGCGCCCATCGAGGAAAAGGGTTGGAATTAGGACCAGACCGTGGGCCATCACGGCAAGGTAGCCTAGTAGACCGTGAAAAGCCCCGGTCCGGCGTTGGGGTTCGTTGGTAGAAAGCGCTCGTAGCAGAGCGGTCCAAGCGGCGGCATAGAGAAGCATCGCCGTGAAGCTGAATGTATTAGTCATGATCGGGAGGGATTGCAGTTCGCTGATCGGGCGCGCTTAACCTGAGGACTGAGCCACGTGTAAAATCAGGCGTCCATTTCACTGTGTAGTCGCAGATTTTAGCCTAAACCGCCTGAGCCCCCTGAAGGGGCAAAGGCCGTCCCTGCAAAGACACAATCCAAAAATGAGATTTTGTAAATGTATTCCCAGTTAGGTGATCGGCTAAAAGCGACTTTCAAGGGCTTGACTGGACGAGGCCGGCTCAGTGAAGACAACATCCGGGATGCGTTACGCGAAGTTCGTATCGCATTGTTGGAAGCGGATGTGGCTTTGCCTGTGGTCCGCAGTTTTCTTGAACGAGTACGGGAAAAGGCCGTGGGCGAGGCGGTGCTGGATAGCCTCAGTCCCGGCCAGGCAGTAATCAAGGTGGTTCATGATGAGCTTGTCACGCTGATGGGCTCGCGGAACGAAGGGTTGAAGCTGGCTGCTAGTCCGCCGGCAGTAATCCTTCTAGCAGGGCTTCAGGGTGCCGGTAAGACAACGACAGCGGCAAAACTTGCCCGCTTTCTTCGAGAACGCGAGAAAAAAGCAGTTCTGTTGTCTAGCGTTGACGTCTACCGGCCCGCTGCAATCGAGCAGCTTGCGCAGCTCGCTGAACAGATCAGCGTTGGCTTTATCTCTGAAGGCGGGGACCCGGTTGCCATCGCAGAACATGCACTTTCACAGGCCCGGATACGTTCGGACGATGTTGTGATTATCGATACTGCGGGCCGGCTCCACGTCGATGAAAATATGATGACGGAGCTCAAAGCGGTGCATGCAGCAGTTGACCCTGTGGAGACGCTTTTCGTGGTCGACAGCATGACAGGCCAGGACGCAATTAACAGTGCGGATTCGTTCAATGATGCTCTGGCGCTGACCGGCGTCATCCTAACGAAAACAGATGGTGATGCCCGTGGTGGCGCAGCACTCTCCATTAAGTCT
>DPVA01000187.1:0-1888 GCA_003529705.1 Gammaproteobacteria bacterium
CGCTCCCCGTCCACAGGTGCAGCGTTCGGTTGCGGTCAGCCGGATAAGATCTCCCGTACGAAAGCGCACCAGTGGCTGGCATTCACGATCAAGATGGGTCAGCACGAGTTCGCCCTCGCTACCTGCTTCCCACGAGACGTTGGCATCTTCGCCGGGCACCACGAGCTCTGCAAACGCGACATCATCCGCCATAAAGTGCAGATCGTTCTGCTCGGTGCACTGGCCGGCAAAATTACAGAGAAAATCACTGACCCCGTAGTTGGAGTTCATGGCCTGCATGCCCCAGATCTCATGAAGGCGCGAACGAAACGCGGGATCATCGAGACCAGGCTCGCCACCCATAAATGCTTTACGAAGACCCAGGGATTTGGGTTCGATATCGGGAAAGTGTTCGCGCAGCACTTCAGCAAGACGCGCCGGGTAAGAAGGGGTACATGAGATGGCGTTGATGCCAAGTTCCTGGATTGTGCGGATCAAAAGTTCGGTTCCGCCCGTACCAAAGGGCACCACCATGGCCCCCGTTTCCTCAAGACCCAGGTGATCGGTTACTCCGCCCATCCACAACTGGTAGTTGAGGCAATGGACCACAATGTCGCTCGGTTCAAGCCCCGCTGCCGACTGGGCTCGGCCTGCAACCTCGGCCTGCAGTCTGGCATCATGCGCCGAGAGAGCCAGGTTCATTGCCTGCCCGGTGGTGCCCGAGGTACGATGCAGTCGGGTGACGATGTCGGACGCGGCGGCAAGGTAACTACCAAAGGGGGGATGCGTCGCCTGGTCTTTGCGCAGGTCTTCTTTTTTCGTAAACGGTAAGTCGGCGATGTCCGCGAGCGTAGACGGCAAGCACAGCGGAGCATCGCGATGTTGGTGCTGATAAAAAGCGGACGCAGCAAGACGCTCGCGCTGAATCTGCCATCTCGCTTCTCTTTGGACCGCCAGTTCTTGGGGCAGCGCGAAGTCGGCGCCGGGAGTACAGGGCATTTCGTTGTGTCGCTGTCAGTGCTTGTTCAGCCAGAAACCGTCAGGGTCTTCTGCAAAGCGGCCAAGATAAGGCCCATGACCCCGGTAGCCCATGAGGTTCTGCACCGTGCGGGGGAATTGTTCGGCACGCTCGCGGGGTACCGTCAGGTAATGGTTAACCTCCTGACGCAGCCAGCCGAGGGCGTAGGTCGTGATGATGCCGACTCGCGGCTTTGTGGAATGATTGGCACCGCCGCCGTGCCAGGTCGAGCCGAGGTAAAAAAGGGCGCTGCCTTTTTGCATTACCGCTTGCACCGTGGCGCTGTTTTCAACGCCGGTGTAGCCGGCGCGATGACTGTTCGGCACCACATGGGTTGCACCGTTCTCAGCGGTGAAGTCCGTCAGCGCCCACATCACGCCGACCTGCCATTCAACGCCATCGATGCGCATTGGATAAATGACATCATCCTGATGCAGTATCTGGGCTTTTTCTCCCGGAAGGATTTCAATACCGGTACTGCTGCCGATGCGGTAGTTGGTGCAGTGGGGCAGCAGTACGGCGTCCAGTACAGAGAGCACGTGCGGGTGGGCGATGAGGTCGGCCGCGCGCATTGAGTAAGCAAGTGTGCTGGCGAGGCGGTGTGTGGTGTAACCATTGAAGTCGTCTTTAAACTGCTGACCTATTGAATCAAAGTGCGGCTGCAGTTCATCGGCCACCTCGGCCACCAGCCCGGCAGGCGCAAGATCGGTCACAAGGATAACGCCGTCTTCGTAAAGCGCTTTGGCTTGTGCTGCGGCGGGATCAGATTGGGAAAAGGTCTGAATACTCATAAAAGTTAAAGTGGCTCTGCAACTGACGTTATCATTCTTGAATTCGCCACACCCTGACATTAGTCAATAACTTTACCCCGGCTTTTGCGATGATGGCTAC
>DPVA01000187.1:2190-4999 GCA_003529705.1 Gammaproteobacteria bacterium
CCCGGCTTTTGCGATGATGGCTACTACCCTGCACCTGGCGGCTCACGTCTTGCTACCGGGCCTGATCGCGTGGCTATGCTTTCGATCACGTTGGCGTCTTGCCTGGCTCATTATGCTGGCAACGATGGTAGTCGATCTTGATCATCTGCTGGCAGATCCAATTTTCGATCCCGAGCGTTGTGGTATCGGTTTTCATCCGTTGCATAGTTATCCAGCGATCGCGCTTTATCTAGTGGCAATCGCTGTCAAGCCGATGCGGATCGCGGCGGCAGGTCTTTTGATCCATATGCTGGTCGACGGTACGGACTGCATCAGGATGTGGCTCTGACTTAAACTGCGACGGAATTCAGTTTATGGGCAAAATAATAGGCAAAAGACAACTGCCCTGGAACGATCATAAACTACGCCTTATCAAAATTAAAAATAAAATTGAATATCGTGCCTGTTACCCCGGTGCTATCCTGAAAGTGGCTGGATAGCTTTCTCCTTTGGTATCCAGTCCCTGCCCCGCGCCGGCTTCTCCTCCCCCAAAATGATCCCGCGCGGGGCACTTTTTTACCCCCGCAGTGCTAATACGGGCAGGACCTCCCTAAAGACCTCTTGCAAGCGGTGAACGCCAGCCTCGGCCGCGTCGTTTTCGCCTCGGTCCGTGTACCGATTCAAGCGGTTTGGTCAGACGCCAGCGGAGCCGCGCTTCTCTTTTCCAGAGGGTTTGTTCAGCGTCCGTCAGCCCAACCTTGGGATGGTCAGGGAGCGCGCCATCCGCAAGCGCTTTTTCAGCAATGCGCATGATCTCGTTGAGGGGTCTAGTCTTCATTGGGGTCAGGATTGGGAGCAATGGCACGCGAAGTATGCGGCAGGGACAGGCTCACCATGTGAACCTCCTCCACGGCACAATGGCCCGCATGGCATAGTTGGCCGGCCTGTGCCTGCACGTGGATAATGTAGGGACTGGGGGCGGTCTTGGAGAAGACCCTGAAATGAACACCGATCTGCTACTCGTACTCGTAATCTTGCTCGTCGTGGCGAATCTCGTGCTGTTGTTGCGCTTGATCAGTCACGCCTCGTCAAGTAATGCCGAGCGGGCCGTACGCTCGGAACTGCGCGATGGTCGCGAAGATGCCGCAAAACGCAGCCATGAACTTCGCGAAGAAGTTTCCGGTAGCCTCGATAAAACGGCCCAGACCCTCGCCACCACTGTCGGCCAGCTGGGCAATGTCCAGAAACAGCAGCTTGAGAGTGTCACCACACAGGTGCAGGCCCTTGTGGAGACCAACCAACAGCGCCTCGAAGGGTTGCGCGCCACTATCAGTGAGCAACTCGGCGAGATGCGCGAGGCCAACGAGAAAAAACTCGAGGAAATGCGCCGCACGGTGGATGAAAAATTGCAGGGCACGCTCGAAAAACGCCTCGGCGAATCTTTTCAACAGGTGCGAGACCAACTCGACGCGGTGCATAAGGGCCTTGGCCAGATGCAAAGCCTCGCGACCGGCGTAGGCGATCTCAAAAACGTGCTGACCAATGTCAAGGTCCGCGGTACCTGGGCGGAGTATCAACTGGAGGCCATCCTTGAGCAGGTACTCACCCCCGAGCAGTTTGACCGCAATGTGGCCACCCACGAAAATTCCAGTGAACGCGTCGAGTTCGCAATTCGCTTGCCTGGCAGAAGTGATGACCCCAACGATTGTGTCTGGCTGCCGATCGACTCCAAGTTTCCTCAGGAGGATTACATTCGCCTCATTGAGGCGGCCAAGAGCGCCGATGCCGAAGGCGTCGCACAGTCCACCCGGGAGCTTATGCGCTCAGTGACGCAGTCCGCCAAGACCATTGCGGATAAATATCTCAACCCGCCGCGCACGACCGACTTCGCCGTGCTCTATTTGCCGACCGAGGGGCTGTATGCAGAAGTACTGCGCCAGCCGGGCATGGTCAGCCAGCTGCAGCAGGATTATCGGGTTGTAGTGAGCGGGCCGACCACCATTGCAGCACTTCTTAACAGTCTGCGTCTTGGTTTCCGATCGCTGGCCATAGAACAACAGGCAAGCGAGGTCTGGCAGGTATTGGCGGCGGTCAAGACCGAGTTCGGCAAGTTCGGCTTGGTCCTCGACAAAGTCAAAAGTCAGCTCCAAACTGCCAGCAACACTATCGAGAAGACCCAAACTCGTACCCGCGCCATGACGCGCAAACTGCACAAGGTCGAACAACTCCCCTCGGGAGAGAGCGACGAGTTGCTGGAATTCCTTCCCGAGGATGAATACGAAGACTGAGCCATATGCGCTTTAAAGGAAAATCGGCCCTCGTTTGCGGCGCCGGTGGCGGTATCGGGCTTGCTACCGCGCGCGGGCTGCTGGCGGCCGGGCTGGATGTTGCGCTTGCCGATATCAAAGACGAACCGCAGGGTCTCGCCGACGGCCCCGGCAGGGCAAGTTACTACCAGGGTGATCTCAGCAATGAGGCTTTTGTCCGTTCCGTGGTGGAAGGGGCGGCTTCATCCCAGGGCGGCATCGATTATCTGGTGAACACCACCGGGGTGCTGTGGTTCGGCCGCGATACTTCTGTTACCGAGATGGACATGGACCTTTGGGACCAGGTATTCGCGATTAATCTTAAGTCCTTTGCCTTGAGTGTGCGCCATGTGGTGCCGCACATGCAGGCCGGCAATGGCGGGGCGATGGTTCATATCTCGTCCATTGATGCGCTGCGTGGCGATGGCAAACCCCAGGATGCCTACGGCGCGGCCAAGGCCGGCGTGATCCGGCTTTCCAAATCGCTGGCGATTCAGTTTGCCGCTGACGGCATCCGCTCCAAC